>CAZGGT010000126.1:0-2526 GCA_964525335.1 uncultured Nitratifractor sp.
ACTGACGGCGATGTCCCCCGCCCCCTTGATGGCCCCCAGCCCGAAAAGGATCGTCGGTTTGCCCCCGATCTCGTCGGCGACGAAGGCGAGGTCGGAGCGGTTGACGTCGGGAGGGAGCAGCTCGATCCCCATATGCTTGACGGCGTCGACGTAGCGGACCACCTTGGTGGTGTTGTCCTTCTCCAGGGTGAGCTGGGCCGCCATGAACTCCGTGGGATAGTAGCACTTGAGGTAGGAGGTGTAGAAGGTCACCATGGCGTAGGCGGCGGAGTGGGACTTGTTGAAGCCGTAGCCGGCGAACTTGACGATGAGGTCGAAGAGTTCGGCGGCCTTGGCGGGGTCGAAGCCCTTTTTGGCCGCCCCTTCGGCGAACTGCCCCTTGAGCTTGTCCATCTCCTCCTTGATCTTCTTTCCCATCGCCCGGCGCACCAGGTCGGCGCCCCCGAGGCTGAAGCCCCCGATGGTCTGGACGATCTGCATCACCTGTTCCTGGTAGACGATGACGCCGTAGGTGGGCTTGAGAATCGGTTCGAGCTCCGGGAACATGTAGGTGATCTCCGCCCGGCCGTGCTTCCGCTCCACAAAGTCGTCGAGCATCCCCGACTCCATGGGGCCGGGACGGTAGAGGGCCAGCATCGCGATGATGTCCTCGAAGCCGCTGGGCTTGAGCTTGCGGGCCAGATCCTGCATCCCCGCCGATTCGATCTGGAAGAGCCCCAGGGTGTTGCCGGTGGCGATGTAGTCGTAGACCTTGGGGTCGTTGATGTCGACCTGTTTGAAGTCGATGCGTTTGCCGTGGCGCTTCTCGATGAGCTGGAGGGCCTCCTCGATGACGGTGAGGGTCTTGAGCCCCAGGAAGTCGAACTTGATCAGGTCCACATCCTCGACGTACTTGCCGCTATACTGGGTCGCCAGGGTTTCGGTCCCGGCGGGTTTGAAGAGGGGGGTCTTCTCCCAGAGAGGTTCGTTGGAGATGACGACGCCGGCGGCATGGGTCCCTGCATTGCGGTTGAGCCCCTCCAGGGCCAGGGCGAACTGCCAGACCTGGGCCGCCTTTTCGTCCCGGGAGATGAGCTCCTTGATCTTGGGCTCTTTCTCGTAGGCGTCTTTGAGGGTGATCCCCAGCTCGTCGGGGATCAGCTTGGCGAAGGCGTCGGCCTGGGAGTAGGGAAGCCCCATGACCCGGGCGACGTCCCGGATCACCCCCTTGGCCAGGAGCTTGCCGAAGGTGATGATCTGGGCGACGTTGACCCGGCCGTACTTTTCGATGACGTAGTCGAGGATCTCCTGGCGTCGGCTCTGGCAGAAGTCCATGTCGATATCGGGCATGCTCACCCGCTCCGGGTTGAGGAACCGCTCGAAGAGCAGGCCGTAGGGCATCGGGTCGATGTCGGTGATCTGCAGGGCGTAGGCCACCAGGCTCCCCGCCGCCGAACCCCGGCCCGGGCCGACGGGGATTCCCATCTCCTTGGCCGCCCGGACGAAGTCCCAGACGATGAGCATGTAGCCGGGGAACTTCATGCTGTTGATGATGTCGATCTCGGTCTGAAGCCGCTGCCGATACTCTTCGTGCTTCTCCTCGGGGACGTGCTCCAGGCGCTTTTCGAGCCCCTTGCGGGATTCGTGCTCGAAAAGGACGATGTCGTTGGCCAGGGAGTACTCCTCCTCCGGCTCGGGAAGCTCCAGCCCCTCCAGGGCCGCCCGCTCCCGGGTGAACTTGAAGTTGGGGGGCGTGGGGTTGCCCAGCTTGATCTCCAGGTTGCACTTGTCGACGATCTCCTGGGTATTCTCCAGGGCTTCGGGAATGTCGGCGAAAAGCCGGGCCATCTCTTCGGGGGATTTGACGTAGAACTCGTGGACGCTGTGGCGCAGGCGGTCGGGATCGTCGTACTGCTTGTTCATGGCGATGCACATGAAGGCTTCGTGGGCGTCGGCGTCCTGGGGATTGGTGTAGTGGGTGTCGTTGGTGGCGACGATCTTGATCCCGGTCTCCAGGCTCAGACGGATGATCTGCTCGTCGATCCGCTGCTGATCCCCGATGCCGTGGCGCATCAGCTCCAGGTAGAAATCCTCCCCGAAGATCTCCCGGTACTCCAGGGCGATCTTTTTGGCCTCCTCGTAGCCCTGGGCTCCGAACTTTTTGTTGCGTTCGCTGAGGTTCATGTGCCAGTTGACCTCTCCCTGGAGGCAGGCGGAAGAGCAGATGAGCCCCTCGCTGTGCTCCCGCAGGAGCTTTTTGTTGATCCGGGGATAGTAGTAGAAGCCGTTGAGGTAGGCCTGGGAGCTGAGGTACATCAGGTTTTTGTAGCCGGTCTCGTTTTTGGCGTAGAGGCAAAGATGGAAGCGCTGACGGGTCGACTTGTCTCCCAGGTCGTCGCTGTTGTGGATGTAGGCTTCCATCCCGATGATCGGCTTGATCCCCTCCTTGCGCATGGTGTTGTAGAAGTCGATGGTGCCGAACATGTTGCCGTGGTCGGTCATCGCCACGGCATCCATCCCCAGCTCCTTGACCTTCTTGGCCAGGGC
>CAZGGT010000127.1:0-5105 GCA_964525335.1 uncultured Nitratifractor sp.
TCGTTGATCCGGTAGGAGGTTTTTCGTTCTTCGGGTTTGAAAAAATTCCGGAAATCCTCGATGGTCTGGGACATCATCTGAATCTGGCGTTGGGAACTTTCGGCGAACTCCGTCATCTTTTCACCATCCAGTACTCCACGGCGATAACGGGTCAGGAGCATTTGGTTGATGAGGGCGAGGTTGTTGAGGGGTTGACGCCACTGATGGGCGATCATGGAGAACATCTCACCCATTTGGGCCAGTCGGCTCTGACGCATCAGAAAAAGCTGTTGCTCCCGGTTTTTTTTCACCGCGGCTCCGATCTCCCGCTGAAGCCGTTCTTCGTAGCGTCTTCGCTCTTCGAAAAGAATTCCCATGGTCAGGACGGTGGTGATGTAGGTGAGGATGAAGAGGTTGTAGTTGATGGTGTTGTCGATGGTGCTGCCGAGATTGAAGGTCCCGATTCCCCAGGCGATGCTGAGGGCCGTGACGACCGCTGCGACGGTGCTGAGCATGGTCCCGTAGGGCATGCCCCAGAGGGCGATGGCGGTGACGACCACGGGAATGGTGAGGCTGTAGAGCAGGAAGGGGTTGCGGACGTCCAGGGGGATTTCCAGCAGCAGAATATAGAGGCCGAAGGCGATTCCCACGGCCAGATAGCGGGGAAGGGAGATCTCCCGAGAGCGGAAAAGGAGTTGAAGGAGAAAGGGGGTGAAGAGGAGCTGGCCCATGATGTTGCCGAACCACCAGGAGAAGAGGGAGACGAAGAAACGTTCACGTTGCAGTTCTCCGGTGGCGAGGAGGATGAGGTTGGAAAAGAAGGCGCTGAAAGGCTGGAGGATCAGCAGGACCAGAAGGGCGAAGAGGAAAATGTCCCGAAAATGGTCCAGGGTGGGACGGATGCGGAAATGGCGGAAGAGAAGAATGCCGAGCAGGGCTTCGAGGGTGTTGACGGTGGAGACTCCCAGGGCGGGGAGGAGAGGGATCTGGGTGCTGAGAGCGAGGATCAGCTGACCGACGAAGATCCCGGGCAGGACCCGCGGACCGAAGCGCACGGCGAAGGCGAGGGCGAATCCTTCGGCGGCGAAGATCCCGACGTTGACGATTTTGATTCCACCCAGGAGCTCGATACTGACCTTACCGGTCAAAAAATAGAGGAGGGCGATGGCGAGGGTGGGCAGATAGTATCGGATCCGTTTTTGCATGGTCGGGTCTCCCTCCTGCTGAGCGTCTCAACATCTGGTGAAACAGAGTATACACCATTCGAACGTTCGAGGGGTGTTCAGTTCCGGGAGAGGATCAGATCGCGGAGGGTTTCCCGGCAGCGTTCGCCGGGACAGTTGAACTTGAACTCCGCCTCTTTCAGGTAGTAGATGAACTGCTCGGGGGGAATGCCTTTGTAGCGTTTGAACTGCCGGTCGAGGAAGTGCCAGAAGCGGACGATGGTGTTGTCATGTCGTTCCAGGCGGGCGATGCGGTGCATTTTGAGAAAGGTGGAGAGCTCCCGGTGGTAGACCTCCTCCAGCCCGTCGTCGAGAAAGGACTCCTTGTAGCGCTCCAGCGAGGGCATCAGGATGGTGTAGACCCGTCCGCCGTAGTCGAAGGTGAGGAAGTTGTGGGCTTCGAAGATCCGGCGCCTGTCCCTGCGTTTGTTGTGGTCGAGATAGAGGGTCTCGTCGTACTCCCGCACCGCCTCCCGGTGGGCTTCGTATTGCGCTTCGAGCCAGGGGAGGAGCAGGGCGCGGAAGCGGCGGAAGTGCTTTTGGGCGCTGAGGGGCGTCACCCCGCACTCCCGGGCGGCCTGCGCGGCGCTGAGGTCCCGGCAGAAAGCGTCGGCCAGGCAGAAACTCCGGGCGAGTTTCGCCGGGGAGTAGCGCCGTTTGCAGGCGGAGCACTTGACCCGTCCGTCGTTGAGCCGGTAGAGGGGAGCTCCGCAGAAGAGGCATGCATCGAAATGCTTTTTTGGTCCGGAATCTATGGGAGAACTCCATTTTTTAAAAGCTATTTTACCCACTTTCCGTATAATGCCGGGCAAAGAGTGAATGACTATTCACCAACGAGCCCGGAGAATCTCTCCCCAGGGTGAAAGGAGCGGCCATGCACATCCCCGACGGATATCTCTCCCCGACGACCGTCGCCGTCAGCTACGCGGCGGCGCTGCCCCTTTGGGTCTACGGCTTCCGGCGGCTCAAGGCGACGCTGGACGAGGAGACCCTCCCGAAGCTGGGGGCAGTGACGGCCCTGAGCTTCGTGGTGATGATGTTCAACATCCCCATCCCCGGCGGGACCAGCGGCCACGCGGTGGGGGCGGCGCTGATCGCCATCCTTTTCGGCCCCTGGGTGGCGGCGGTGGCGGTGAGCCTGGTGCTGCTGATCCAGGCGGTGGTTTTCGCCGACGGGGGGATCTCCGCCTTCGTCCTCAACTCCCTGGCCATGGGCTATCTGGGGGCCTTCGTCGGCTACGGGGTCTTTCGGGCCCTGCGCCGCTACCGCTGGGCGCCTTTCGTCGCGGGCTGGAGCTCCCTGGTCGCCTCCTCGGTGCTGATCGCCGTGGTCCTGGGGATCCAGCCGATCTTCTGGAGCGCGGGGGGCAAGCCTCTCTATTTCCCCTTTGGACTGGAGATCACGATTCCGGCGCTTGTGGGAGAGCACATGCTGATTTTCGGGGTAGTGGAGGGGATCTTCACCTACGCCGCCTACCGCTTCCTGACGGCCAAGGATCGGGTGGAGGAGCCGGCATGAAACGGCGCTACTGGATCCTCCTGGGACTCTTGACCGCGCTGGTGCCCCTGGGGCTGCTGACCGACGCTCCCGCCTGGGGGGAGTGGGATCCGGAGCACTACCGCAAGGTCCTGGGCTTCATCCCCGAGGGGATCGCCCGGGCCTCGGAGGCCAAAGCCCCGCTGCCCGACTACACGGTCCCGGGGCTGGGGGAGATTTCCGGCTACTACCTTTCGGCCCTGGCGGGGGTGCTCCTGCTCCTGGGGATCTACTATCTGATCTACCGCATGGTGCGCCGCGGATGAACCCCATCGTCGCACGGATCCTCTTCGTCCTCTTCTTTTTCGGGATCCTCTCGATCCGGGAGAGCCGCTGGCTGCTGCCGATCCTGCCGCTGCTTTGGGCCCTCTCGTGGCGGGAGTTTTTCCGCCTCAACCGGCGGGTGGTCCGGGCCTTTCTCCTCTTCAACCTGGGGATCTCCCTGGGCTACCTGCTGGTGGCGTGGTGGCGGGGGATCTCTCCCTGGGAGTACCTCCTCTACATCAACCTCAAGGTCTACCTCCTGAGCTATTTCGTCTTCTGGTTCTTCTCCCGGATCAACGTGGTGGAGTTCTTCGCCTTCAGCCGGGAACTGGGCTATCTGCTCACCATCACCCTCTCCCAGATCATCAGCTATCGCAGGAGCTTCAGCGACTTTCGCCTGGCGTGGAAGGCGCGACAGGCGACCCCGCTGCGCCGTCGGGAGCGGACCTTCATCGGGCGGACCTTCGAATACTTCTACCGCAAGGCGCTCCGGGACAGCCGGGAACGCTCCCTGGCCATGAAAGCGAGGGGGTTCTTTTGATCCGGTTGGAGGGGATCGCCTACGCCTATCCCGAGGGGGATCGCCCGGCCCTGCTGGAGTGCGACCTGGAGGTGGCGGCGGGGGAGAAGCTGGTGCTGCTGGGGAGCAACGGAAGCGGCAAATCGACCCTGCTGCGGATCCTGGCGGCCCTCTACCGGCCGCAACGGGGACGCTATCTCCTGGAGGGGAGGCCCGTGGATTTCACCCGGCCGGGGAGGGAGTTTCGCCGGGAGGTGGCGATCCTCTTCCAGAACCCCGAGAGCATGATCTTCAACCCCACGGTCTACGAGGAGATCGCTTTCGGGCTCCGGGAGTTCGGCCTGACGGAGGAGATCGATAGTCGGGTCCGCGCCGTGGCCGGACGCTTCGGCATCGCCTCCCTGCTGGAGCGCAACCCCATCGAGCTCAGCGGCGGGGAGAAGCAGAAGGTGATCCTGGCGGCCCTTCTGGCCCTCGAACCCCGGCTCCTGCTCCTGGACGAGCCGACGGCTTCGATGGATCCCCGGACCACGGGGTGGTTCATCGACCTGCTCCTGGACCTGGAGCAGACGGTGATCGTCGCCACCCACGACCTGAGCCTCGCCTACGAGATCGCCGAACGGGCGGTGGTGCTGGGGGAGGAGCACCGGATCCTCTTCGACGGTCCGATGGAGGAGCTGCTGGCGGACCGGGAGCTCCTGATCCGGGCCAACCTGATCCACCGCCACCGCCATCGCCACAAAGGCTTTCACCACTCTCACTACCATACCCATTTCCAAAAGGAGAACGACCATGTGTAAAGACTGCGGATGCTCCATCGTCGACCATCACCACCACGATCACGGAGAAGGGCATCACCACCATCACCACGACCATGACCACGATCACGACCATGCCAGCCGGAGCCACCAGGCGGCCCACGAGACGCTCCACCACAACCCCCAGCTCAACGACGCCAAGACCATCTCGGTCATCAGCAAGATCCTGGAGAAAAACGACCACGAAGCGGCCAACAACCGAGCCCACTTCGACGCCCACGGGGTCCTGGCGATCAACCTCATGAGCAGCCCCGGCAGCGGCAAGACCACCCTGCTGGAGAAGATGGCGGAGATCGCCCCCTTCCGCTTCGGGGTGATCGAGGGGGACCTGGAGACCAACCGCGACGCCGACCGGATCCGGGAGAAGGGGATCCCCGCCTACCAGATCACCACCGGCAGCGCCTGCCATCTCGACGCCTTCATGGTCCACAAGGGGCTTCACGAGATGCCCCTGGAGGATCTGGACGTCTGCTTCGTCGAAAACGTGGGCAACCTGGTCTGCCCCGCCAGCTACGACGTCGGAACCCATCTCAACATCGTCCTGGTCAGCGTCCCCGAGGGGGGCGACAAGATCGAGAAGTATCCGGTGATGTTCCGCCAGGCGGACCTGGTCCTGATCACCAAGACCGACCTGCTGCCCTATTTCGACTACGACATCGAACACGAAAAGGCCCAGGCCCGCCGGATCAAACCGGGCGTCGACATCCTGGAGGTCAACATCAAAGAGCCCGAAACCATCCGCAGGGTGGTGGAGTGGATCGAGT
>CAZGGT010000128.1:0-1634 GCA_964525335.1 uncultured Nitratifractor sp.
GGGGTGAACATCCCGGTGTTGGCCAGGGAGAGGATCACGTCCCGCATCGTCTCGTCCCCCTCCCGGGTCAGCATCTTCAGGAGAAAGACCCGTTTGTTGATATCCTCCATCTCAGCTCACCGCGGCTATGCCGCCCCCCGATTTTTCACTGTTCACCTTTCACTTTTCACCCTGAGAGCGGGAACGCTCTCAGTGCAGCTCCTCGTTGAGCTTCACCTCCCGGGTGCTGCGGCGGGCGATCACTTCGCCCGTGAGGGAGTCGACCCGGTAGTGGATGCCGTGGAGCCCCTGGAGTTCGGCGCCCTTGAAGACCGTTTTGTCTTCCAGCTCCGCCTCGGGATTGGCTTCTCGGATCTTTTCCAGCTGATCCTCGTCGATGCGGATCTTGGTCCCGGCCAGGATCGCCACCCCCGCGTCGACGATGCAGCCGTCTCCCATGGGGATCCCGGTGACGGAGTTGGCCCCCAGGAGGGTGTTCTCCCCGATGCTGATGGGGTTGCCGTCGGTGCCGCTGAGGACCCCCAGGATGCTCGCGCCCCCGCCCACGTCGGAGCCGCTGCCCACCACGGCGGAGGAGGAGATCCGCCCCTCGACCATGACGGGGCCCAGGGTTCCGGCGTTGAAGTTGATGTAGCTGGCCCCCGGCATCACGGTGGTCCCCGGCGCCAGCTGGGCCCCCATACGGACTTTGGAACTGTCGAGGATCCGGGTGTTGTCGGCGGGGATAACGTGCTGGAGGTAGCGGGGGAACTTGTCGACGCTGTCGATGTTGGGCCAGGTGCCCCGGAGCTTCATCTCGATCTCGTTCTCCCGGAGATACTCCAGCTCGTAGGGCTTGTTGCCCACCCAAGCGACGTTGCTCAGGACCCCGAAAGCGCCGTTCAGGTCGACGCCCCGGAGGGGGGCCTTGCCCAGGGAGAGGGCGTAGAGCTTGAGGTAGACCGCCTCCACGCTCCGGGGGGCGGCGTCTTCGAAGAGGAAGGTGATGCGGAAATCCTTGCCGATATCCTCCATCGCCGCCAGGGTCTTGATCACCTGGACATTGCGGTGGGCGTCGCCGACCGCCTCCGCCAGGTAGGGGGCGAAGGCCGCCATGCAGTTGGCGACGAACTCGTCGCTGAGGGTCGCCACGAACTCGCTGCCGGAGAAGTCCACCTCCACCCGGCTCTCCAGAAGCGCCCGGATGAAGATGGCGGCGGAGCCGTAGTTCTCCCGCCAATTGACCACCGCGTAGTTGGCCTGGAGCACCTTGTCGGCGTGCTTCTGTCCCCGGTCGACCCGGGCGATCCCGAAAGCGACGGGTTCCCGGTATCCCTCGGAGTTTTTGATCTCTTCGACCAGCGCCTTGAAGGCGTCGGTAGATGTGACGGTTTCGATTGCCATGCGTTCTCCTGTGTTGAAAAATTGCCTAATTATATCGAAGGGGGCTTTTCGGCCGGTGAGTCTCCGCGGAGCGAAAGGCTCCCTTGGGTAAAATGCGCGGTATGAAACATCTCCGGGGACACAGCAAACGCTACTTCACGCTCGCCGCCATCGCCATGCACTCGACCCTGCACCGCATCGCGGGCCGCGAAACCGTCTCCCGGCACCACACCCTCCCCCACCGCATCCAGGAGTACGGCACTTCTCCTCCG
>CAZGGT010000129.1:0-9974 GCA_964525335.1 uncultured Nitratifractor sp.
ACGTCGTTCATCCGCAGGTGTTTCTCCACCAGCTTCTGGAGGTAGGTCTCCGGGCTTTCGGGGAAGATGGGGTCGAGGCCGATTTTATTCAGCCGGTCGTTGGCGTAGTTGTAGACCGTCTGCTCCATCAGCTCTTCGGTCAGCCCCATGATGGGGTAGTTCTCCAGCAGGTATTTTCCGTACTCCAGCTCGATGTCTACCGCCTCTTTGATCATCTCGTAGCTCTTGTCCACGACGGAAGCGGGGATCTTGTTCTCTTTGTAGATGGTCTTGAAGATGTTGGCGAAGAGGGGGAGGTGGGTGTTGATCTCGTCCCGGGCGATGAACTTGATCATGTCCCGGGCGCCGGGGACCTTGTCCCCCAGGACGTAGATGTAGCTGAAGCCCAGGAGGAAGTAGATCCCCTCCAGGTTGACGCTGGCCATGGCGGAGAGGAGCATCTCCTCGGCGCTGTTGCCGTCGATGTAGCGGGCGAACTGGTTGGCGATGCGTTGGTTTTTGCGGTTGAGGGCGGCGTCGTGCTTGTAGAGGTCGAAGACCTCGTCGGAGTTGCCCGCGGCGTCCAGGAGGACGGCGTAGCTCTTGGAGTGGTTGACCTCCTGCATGATCTGTAGGCTCAGGGCGGCTTTGACCAGGCGGTTGTTGGCCAGGCGGCGGAAATCGGAGAGGTACTCCTCCTGGGCGCTGTCGTTGAAGCTGAGCTGGGCGAAGGTGAGCTTGTAGATCGCCTGCTCGTTGTCGGTCAGCAGTTCGAAGTGTTTCTTCTCGTTGGCGGTGTTGACCTCGGAGGGGAACCAGGTATTGGCGTTCATCAGGTCGTAGAGGTTGACGCTCCACTTGTAGCGGGGGCGGTTGAAGTCCACGAATCCCGTGGGGTTGCCCCCGTAGATTTTTTCGTCCAGGATCGGTTCGCCCTGGGGATTGTAGTAACGTCTGGGATCGGCCACCTTCATTCTCCTAGATTCAATTTTGGGGAGGTATTATAACGTATCTGCCTCCCGGAGAATCAGGATGGAAAAGCTCTCCTTTCCTTCGCCCGTAGAGGAGTTTTTCTTCGACGGGCGGAACTATTTTCTTAAACGGGACGATCGGATCCATCCCGACTTCTCCGGCAACAAAGCCCGCAAGTTCCACTACTGGCTCCGCCGGGAGTTGCCGGGGATTTCCCGCCTCGTCTCCTACGGTTCGGCCCAGTCCAACGCCCTCTATTCCCTCTCGGTTCTCGCGAAGATGCGGGGGTGGGAGATGGTGTATTTCGTCGAGCACATTCCGGAACTCCTGAGACGGGCTCCGGCGGGAAACTACCGCCGGGCCCTGGAAAACGGGGTACGCTTCGTCGTCCGTCCCGGACGGGGGGAGGCCCTGGGAAAGGCGGCCCGGGAGTACGCCCGGGATGTCGGGGCGCTCTTCGTCGAGGAGGGGGGACGGCAGCGGGAGGCGGAGGAGGGGATCGCCCTCCTGGCGGCGGAGATCCGCCACTGGAAGAGGGAACGGGAACTGGATCGGCTGACGCTCTTTCTCCCCTCGGGGACGGGGACGACGGCTCTCTACCTGGGCAAGCACCTGGCGGGCGACGCGGAGGTGTTGACGACTCCCTGCGTCGGGGACGCCGACTACCTGCGCCGGCAGTTTTCCCTGCTGGAGCGGGATCGCCGCCACTGGCCCCGGATCCTGGAGACGGAGCGCCGCTACCGCTTTGGCCGGCTCTACCGGGAGTTTTACGAAATTTGGCTAGAATTGCGGGATCACGGGGTGGAGTTCGACTTCCTCTACGACCCCAAGGGGTGGCTGGTTTTGCGGGAGGCCGCCTCCCGGATCGGGGGGCCGATCCTCTACCTGCACCAGGGGGGACTCCCCGGCAACGAGAGTATGCTTCCCCGCTACCGCCGGAAATTTCCGGAGATGACCGAACGATGGAGAGAATCATGAAGATCTATTACAGTGGTGACGAAAATTTCACCGAAAACTTCGAAGAGCTGCTGGGCCGGGGCGCCATGGATATCGACCGGGTCACGGAGGTAGTCTCCGGGCTGCTACGGGAAATCCGGGAGCACGGCAACGGTGCCCTGAAGAAGCATATCGAGCGTTTCGACCGCTGGACGCCCGAGAGCGACGAGGCTCTGGCGGTGGACCCGGCGGAGATGGCGATGGCCTACGAGGCGATCAGCCCCGAGCTGCGCGACGCCCTGCACCTGGCCTACGAGCGGATCAAAAGCTACCACGAGAAGCTGATGCCCCGTTCCTGGATCGACTACGAGAAGAACGGCTCCCTCCTCGGGCAGAAGGTCACGCCCGTGGATCGGGCGGGGCTCTACATCCCCGGGGGCAAGGCCGCCTATCCAAGCTCCCTGCTGATGAACGCCGTGCCCGCTATCGTCGCCGGGGTGGAGGAGATCGTCGTCTGCACCCCCACGCCCGATCGGGAGATCAACGTCCTGCTCCTGGCCGCCTGCCATCTCTGCGGGATCGAGCGGGTCTATAGGGTCGGGGGCGCCTCGGCCATCGGCGCCATGGCCTACGGGACCGAGACGATCCCCAAGGTCGACGTGATCACCGGGCCGGGCAACATCTATGTCGCCACGGCCAAGAAACTGGTCTACGGGGAGGTCAACATCGACATGATCGCCGGCCCCAGTGAGATCGGGATCCTGGCCGACTCCGGCGCCCGGCCCGACTGGGTGGCGATGGATCTGCTGAGCCAGGCGGAGCACGACGAGATGGCCAGCTCCATCCTCATCACCGACGACGCCGAGCTGGCGGCCCGGGTCTCCGACGAGGTGGAGAAGGCCCTCCCGACCCTGGAGCGGGAGGCGATCGCCCGCAAGTCCATCGAGGAGCGGGGCGCCATCATCGTCACTTCCGACATGGAGGAGGCGGTGGAGCTGATGAACCGCATCGCCCCCGAGCACCTGGAGGTGATGACCGCCTCCCCCATGGAGCTCCTGGGCTCCATCCGCCACGCCGGGGCGATCTTCCTGGGCCACTACACCCCCGAGCCCATCGGCGACTACATCGCCGGCCCCAACCACACACTCCCCACCGGCGGGACGGCGAAATTCTACTCCCCCCTCAGCGTGGAACACTTCCTCAAGAAATCCTCCCTGATCATGATGAGCGACGCCGGGATCGGGGAGCTGGGAGCGCCCTGCGCCCTCCTGGCCAAAACCGAGGGGCTGACGGCCCACGAAGCGAGCGTGAAGATTCGCCTGAAGAATTAGTGTTGAGCGTTCAGCGCTCAGTGTTGAGAGCTGAGTGAGGAGGGAGAGAGGGGGTAATAAAAGGTTGCTTCGGTAGCTCTATTTATTCGGAGAGGCTTGACAAAGCGGCCTGCTGTGTTAAAATCTTCCATCTTCCATCTTCCATCTTCCATCTTCCATCTTCCATCTTCCATCTTCCATCCACTATTCCACCCGAACGACCGCGCCGCCTCTGCGGCTGTCGGCTCCGCCATCGAAATCCCCGGTGACGGCGTTGACCCCGCCGAAGAAGAGGCTCTTTTCCTCGAAGAGGGTCAGGGGATAGCGCTGGCGGATCTTTTCGATCACCTCGGCAGGATAGCCCGGTTCGAAGAAGAGCTCTCCTTTTTCGAAGTGGATCCGGGGGGCGTCCACCGCGGCCTGGATCTCCTGGCCGAAGCGGAAGAAGTGCTCGACGACCTCGACGATGGCGCTGCGGATCCGATTGGAGCCGGCGCTGCCGAGGATCAGGGCGGGTTTTTCCTCCCGCAGGACCATGGTCGGGGCCATCATGGAGGGGAGGCGTACCCCGGCGGGCCACCGGAAGAAACCGTGGGGATTGAGGTCCTCTTCTCCCAGCATGTTGTTGAGCATGATGCCGGTACCCGGGACGACGATGCCGCTTCCTTCGCCGTTGGTGGAGGTGACGGCGGCCCCGTTGCCCGCCGCGTCGAGGACGGAAATATGGGTGGTGTTCCCCCAGAGGTCGATGCGCTTTTGCAGCTGGCGGCGGTAGCGCTCCATGAGGGCCTCGTCCTCCAGAATGGTGCCCAGGAGCTCGCAGTCGTGGAGCCGTGCGTCGACGTGGTCGCAGCGGAATTCGGCGGTGAGGGCCAGGGCTTCGATAAGCCCTTTGAGATAGTCGAAGGCGTCGGGGGCGTTTCCGGGAAGCTCTTCCAACATCCGGAGGGTGAAGGCGATGAGGCTGCCGCCGGCGGAGGGGGGCGGATTGGTCAGGACGCGGTCGCCCCGGTAGTCGAAGGCGATGGGGCGGCGTTTTTCCACCCGGTAGCCCTCCAGGTCTTCCCGGCGCAGGAGGCCGCCGTGCTCCCGGCTCACCCGGTCGATGCGTTCGGCGATCTCCCCCCGGTAGAAAGCGTCGGCCCCTTCCCGGGCGAAACGCTCCAGAAATTCGGCGTAATCGGGATTGCGCAGCGGGGTTTCGGCGTCGACCAGCTTCCCTCCGGGGCAGTAGAGGGCTTCGGCGGCGGGCGTGGAGCGGAGGATGGGCTCCAGGAGCCCGGCGAAGCTCGCCTGGAGAGGCGTCAGCCGGATCCCTTCCCGGGCGTAGTTCAGGGCGGGAGCGACGATCCGTTCGAGGGGCAGGCTCCCCCGCTCCCGGTGGATGGTGGCGATCCCGGCGACCATCCCGGGGACGGCGATGGATCCCGCCCCGATGTGAAACTCCTGGACCGTGGTGCCGAAGTCCACTTCGATGGGGAAGAAGTGGGGTGTCTCGCTGCGCGGAGGCGGCACATCGACGAAGAAGTCGTAGAGCAGCGCCTCCTCTCCCGGACTGTGGGCCAGGAGGAAGCCGCCTCCCCCCAGGCTGGTGAGCATCGGTTCGGCCAGGGGAGCGGCCAGCATGGCGGCGCAGGCGGCGTCGAAGGCGTTGCCCCCTTCCCGCAGAATAGCGGCTCCGGCTTCCGCGGTGAGCCGGTCTCCGGCGGCGATCACTCCTTTCATCGGATCAGTTCCTCCTCGATGACCTTTTTGAAATCCCCCGTCTCTTCGTAGATGCGGCGGAGCTTGCGGGCGATAGTCTCCTGGTCGATCAGCTCGTGGAGAGCGGCGACCTCTCCGGCGGCGCCCAGGGCTTCGAAACTGCCGCCCCGTTCCAGTTGTTCGACCAGTTCGTGGGCCTTTTGGCGGATGGGGGTGACGGCGTCCCCTTCGATGAAGTCCCCCTTCATGCCGTGGCGCACGGCGTTCCATTTGTTCTGTTTGTTGATCTGGGCGTAGACGCGGCCGACGGGGTGCTGGGTGATGTGGTGGAGCAGGGCCTGGTAGAAGAGGGTGATGAGCCGCAGCCGCTCCCGGTCGTAAAAGGCGTCGCAGACCCGCAGCTCCACGGTCCCGAAGCCCTGGTGGATCCGCACGTCCCACCAGACATCCTTGGCGCTTTGGATGGTGCCGGTGGCGTAGAGCTGGTCCATGAGGCCGCAATACTCCCGGTAGCTGCCGAAATATTCGGGAATCCCGGCCCGGGGAAGCCGCTCGAAAATCTTGCTGCGGTAGGACTGGAGGCCGGTGTCTTCGCCCAGGGTGAAGGGAGAGTTGGCCGAGAGGGCGAGGAAGATCGGCAGGTAGTTGATGCTGGCGTCGTAGGCGCGGATCGCCGACTCTTCGTTGGGCATGGCGACATGGATATGGAGTCCGCTGATGAGGAAGTTTTTGAGGACGATCTGCAGCTCCCGGGCGAAGGCATCGTAGCGGGGATCCTCGAAGCGGACGTTGTCCTCCTTGCGCTCGAAGGGGTGGGTGGCCAGGGCGGCGAGGCGGATCCCCTCGCTCTCGCCGATGCGGGTCAGTTCGTGGAGGGTGTTCATGACGAAATCGGCCGCTTCGTCGGCACTGTGGCAGACAGGGGTGACGATCTCCACCATCGACTGGAGCAGCTCCTTGTGGACGTGGGGCCGGAGCCGCTCGGGGAGGCGTTCGAAGAGGTAGGGGGAGCGGTTGGCGGGCTTCATCGTCTCGGCGTCGATGAGCCGCACCTCCAGCTCGACCCCCAGGGTCCAGGGGTCGTCGGGATGGAAGATGGAGAGGTCGCAATTGCCGGCCATGGCTCGCCTTTTCGTCTAAATGGATTGGGACTATGATAGCAAATTCGGTAGAAGAGGAACAAAACGGGAACGAACCGGGGTGCCCGGAGGAGATTCAGCAGCGGACTTCGTCTCCGTGGATCATCTTGGAGACGAGGCACTCTTTGGTGCTCAGTTCGTGTTTGATGACGCCGACGATATGGAGGAGGATGAGGATCAGCAGGGGGAGCATCAGCTTTTCGTGGACCGTTTTGACCCAGTGGATGGCGTCGCTTTCGAAGAAGTAGTAGATCGCTCCGGTGAGGGCCAGCAGGGCGATGGTGAGGCAGAGCAGGAGGTGGATCGTCGCCTTGAACTTCTCCATGCCTCCTTCGGAGCGCAGGACCTTCAGCAGGGGCATCTGGGCCTGTCCCGTGATCATCAGAACGATCCGCAGGGCGATGGAGGCCCCCAGGACCGTGGCGAAGATGTAATGCCACTCCCACATGGGCGCGCGGATCGCCTTGGCGACGGCGAGGGCCTGGTCGGGATCGATGGTGATATGGAGTGAGGCGAGCTTTTGGAGGATGATCTCGGCGTTGCCGCTTTTGCTCAGGAAGGTCTTGCGAAGCAGGACCGTAAAGAGGAGTCCGAAGATACTGAAGGCCATGAGCCAGTGCCAGAGGCGGAAGAGGGGGGTGAATTTCGTCGTATCCTGTGTCATGAAGTTCTCCTGGTCGAGTGCAGAATTTTCAGAATCATAGGAGAAGTATATTAAAGGAATGTTAAATTCAGGAGTTTTAAGGAAGAGGTAAAAAATATGGGATCGATCCCGGAACAGGGATGCGGCGAAAGGCCGCAGGGTCCTTAGCAGCTGTAGGTGCTGATAAACTCGTAGGCGGTGGGGCGGCCTTCGTCGGGCCAGATCTGGGTCTCGAATTTGTAGTGCTGGTAGGTATCGATGAAATTCGCGCTCATGACGGGCTGGAGGAATTCGTTGTCGGCGATGAGGCCTTCGACGGCTTCCCGGAGGGTGTGGGGCATCTGCTTGATCCCTTTTTCCCGGATCTCGTCGAGGCTCAGTTCGAAGAGGTCGATATCCATCGGTCCGGTGGGCTCGTAGCGATTCTTGATGCCGTCGAGCCCTGCCAGCAGCAACGCGGTAAAGGCGAGGTAGGGGCAGGCACTGCTGTCGGGGAAACGGGTTTCGATCCGGGTCGATTTCTCACCGCCACCGTAGGGGATCCGGATGGAAGCGGAGCGGTTCTGGCTGGAGTAGGTGAGGATGGAAGGAGCTTCGAAGCCGGGAATCAGCCGCTTGTAGCTGTTGGTGGTGGCGTTGGTGAAGGCGGCGAGGGCGTGGGCGTGTTTCAGGACTCCGCCCATATACCACCGGGCCATATCGCTGAGATTACCGTATTCGCCCTCCTTGTAGAAGAGGTTCCTTCCGTCTTTCCAGATCGACTGGTGCACGTGCATACCGTTTCCGTTGTCTCCGTAAAGGGGTTTGGGCATGAAGGTGGCGGTCTTGCCGTTGAGGTGGGCGACCATCTTCACGACATACTTGTACTTCTGGACGTTGTCGGCCGCTTCGACCAGGGTGCCGAACGTGACGCCGATCTCCGCCTGGGCCTGGGCCACTTCGTGGTGGTGCAGGACGACGTCGAGGCCGATCTCCCGCATGATCTGGACCATCTCGGCCCGCAGGTCGACGGTGCTGTCGGTAGGCATGACGGGGAAGTATCCTCCCTTGGTCCGGGGGCGGTGGCCGATATTGATGTAGTCCTCTTCGAGGGCATCGTCAGCCCACTCCCCTTCGTCGGAGTGCACCATGTAATGCGATTCGTTGATGGCGTCTTTGAACTGCACGTTGTCGAAGATGAAAAACTCGTTTTCGGGGCCGAAGTAGGCGACATCGCCGATTCCGCTTTCATTGAGATGTTTGAGGGCCTTCTTGGCGATGGAGCGGGGGCACTTCTCGTAGAGGTCGCCCTTGTAGATGTCGTAGACGTCGCAGAAGACCACGATGGTGGGATCGGCGGTGAAGGGATCGAGGAAGGCGGTGGGAACGTCGGGCTTGAGAATCATGTCCGACTTTTCGATCGGCTGCCAAGCGTCGATGGACGATCCGTCGAAGGGAAGTCCGTTTTCGAGCATTTCGGCGTCGATGGCGTCGAGGCAGTAGGTGATGTGGTGCCAGGCACCCTTGATGTCGGTGAAGCGAAAGTCGACGAACTCTACCTCGTTCTCTTTGCAGAACGCAAAGAACTCCTCAATGTTGTTGACAAATTTGCCCATGGATTATCCTCCTGAAAAAAATGATAGCTCCATTATACTCTTTCTCCCTGATAGGAAGCGGTTGAGTGATTGTTTAAAATTTGTGCATTTTGCGGAGCGAAGCTTCGGTCCGGCGGATCGGCAAAGGTTTGCGCTGCCTAAAATTTGTGCATTTGCCGGACCCTGTTTCGATAGTCGGCAGCTTCGGTGTAGCCCGCCTCCCGGGCGAGGAGTTTGAGCTCGTGCATCTTCGCGCCCACTTGGCCGGGGGCGTGGGCGTCGGAGGCGAAGGTGATCGGGATCTCCCGGTCGAAGGCCATGCGCAGCAGGTCGAGGGAGGGGTAGGCTTCGCCCACCGGCTTGCGCCAGCCCGCGGCGTTGAGCTCCAGGCTCATTCCCGCCTCGGCGATGGCGTCCAGGGCCTCCTCGGCCAGCTCCCGGACGTCCCGCTTCGGGCGGTGGCCGAAGACTTTGACCAGGTCCAGGTGGCCCACGATATCGAAACGGCCGCTGCGGGCCATCGCCGCGATCTCGGCGAAGTAGCGTTCCCAGACCTCGTCGACGTTCTGGCTCTCCCAGTGGCCGATGAACTCGGGATTGTCGAAGCCCCAGCCGCTGAGGAAATGGACCGAGCCGACGAGGTAGTCGACCTCGGCGTTCAGGACCCGCTCGTCCATGTGGCCCGGCAGCCAGTCCACCTCGTAGCCCAGGCGCAGGAGGATCCGGTCGGCGTAGCGCTCCGCCGCTTCCCGGATCTCCCTTTCGTAGTCGGCCATCTCGTCGAAGCCCATCCGGTATTTTTCGTCGAAATCCATCGGGGCGTGGTCGGCGAATCCGAAGATGTCGATACCGGCGTCGATGGCCCGTTCGATGTACTCCCCCACGCTCCCCTCGGCGTGGTGGCAGCGGATGGTGTGGTTGTGCAGGTCGATGGTCATTCCGTTCCTTTGGAAAGTGTCGTTGGGAAATTGTAGCGAAAGCTCATGGGGAGAATTCCGGCGGCGTGGTATGATTCTTTCAGCAATTCACCCCGAAGGATCTTCCGATGCACCGAGCGCTTTTCGCCATCTTCGGCAACCCCGTCGCCCACTCCAAATCCCCCCTGATGCACAACCGCGCCTTCCGGATACTGGGCTATCCCGGCTGCTACGGCCGCTACCGCCTGGAGGAGGGGGAGCGGCTGCGGGAGCGTTTCCTGGAGCTGGGGCTGGCGGGGATCAACGTCACCGTCCCCCACAAGGAGCACGCCTACCGTGCCTGCGACACCCTCGATCCTTTCGCCGAAAAGGTGGGGGCGGTCAACACCGTCCTCCTGCGGGAGGGGAGGCTTCTGGGCTACAACACCGACGCTCCGGGATTCCTGCGGGTGGTGGAGGAGAGTGGCGGCGGAAAGCGGGTGCTCTTCCTGGGAGCCGGGGGGACGGCGGCCTCCAGCGCGGAGATCCTGCGGGAGGCGGGCTACGAGGTGACGATCCTCAACCGCAGCGCCCCCCGGCTGGAGTCGTTTGCCGAACGGGGGTTCGAGACGGCGACCTGGGAGCGCTTCCGCCCCGCCGGCTACGACCTGGTGGTCAACATGAGCTCCGCCGGCCTGGAGGACGAGAGCCTGCCGGCCCCCGAGGAGCTGCTGCGCCCGGTACTGGAGCGCTCCCGGGCGGCGGTGGATGTGATCTACGGCAAACGGACCCCCTTCCTGCGCCTGGCGGAATCCCTGGGA
>CAZGGT010000130.1:0-5755 GCA_964525335.1 uncultured Nitratifractor sp.
CGGGGAACGACGGCCACCGTCCCGTCGAGATTGACGAGGGCCTCCTCCCCGTCGAGAGGGAGCGGCGCGTCCAGGCTTTCGACGAATTGCTGGGCGAAGTAGAGATTCTTCACATTTTCGGGTTTGCAGCCGTGCTCCCGGATGTGTCGTTCGACCGTTTCGGGATCGTAGGCGACAAAGACCCATTCCTCTCCCTCCCGGAACACTTCATGGACCCATGTCGGGTCGGCCCCCAGCCCCTCCATGACCGAAGGAGCCACTTTCCGGGCCTGAAAAGAGAACCTGACCGGAAGGGATTCCCGTTTCATCAGATAGAGCGGGGGGGTCAGCAGGAGGTCGCATGCGCCTTCCGTCCCCGATTCGTTTCGCTTCGTTTCCCGGGTGAGGGGAATCAGCTTCCGCTCATTGCGCCTGAAGTTCAAAATCTTCCATCCTTCCGTTCCGATAGTCGAAAACAAAATTATATTGTTTTTCTCTAAAGCTGTAGAAAACGGTACATCGGAAGAGGAGAGGCGGTTTTTTGGCGAAGAGCCATCGGTATCGTTCGTCATCTCCTTCGAGACCGTTCTCCCGGAGAAACTCTTCCGCGTTTCCCGGGGTATAGTTCGATCGTACATAGTCGGGTTCCAGCCCGTAAAGGTAGGCGAGCAATTCCGGGGTGAGGAACTCCCGATCGAGCCCCGGAGGGGTCACCGGAACGGTATTCATGAGAAAATAGTCGTGCCACGGAACCCGATAGACATTGGGATCGTCCGCCGCGAAACGGTAATCGTCGAGAATCCTTTCGAAGGTTTTCGCGTCGAGAAGACCGGGACGGGAAGCGATCCACCCTTCCTCTCCGAATACGGGGGAGATTCCCCGTAGAGCGAGGCGGATCATTTCGTAGAGTCGGAACGGATCTTTCATCTCGGCCTTTTCGGTGATGGAGTCGAAAAGCTCCCGGGCCAGCTGATGGGCCCGGAGCATCGTGGAATTTCCCCCGTCTCCCAGCCAGGAGACGGGGATCCGGTCGAGGAGAGGTCCGCAGCGAACCGTCGCGTCGAACGACCCGTCCCGTCCGGAGATCGTCATCGGGGTGGTGTAGAGTTGCCGCAGCGTCTCTTTCGAGGAAGAATTCAGATACTTCCTCAGGAGTCTCTGCAGATCCTGGCGCAGGAGAGAGGCTTCCACGATGGCCGACTTGAACTCCGCGTTCCGACGTGCCGTTTCGAGATAGCCGAAAAGGATGCCGACCAGCGCCAGCATCGTGGCAATCACCGCCAAGGTAATCAACAATGTCACCGCCCGCCGCTTTTTCAACCACATCAAAGTACACTTTTTACTATTTGTGGGTATTATAGACAAAAAATATCAACGGGGTTTCGCATGATGCAAAAAGCGTTCAGCTTGTTGGAATTGTTGGTCGTGATCCTGATCCTCGGGATTCTGGCGGCGTTCGTGGCACCCAATGTCATCGGGGCGGGAGAGAAAGCCAAGAGGGATCTCGTCTGTACCCAGATGAGCAGTGTGGCCCAGGCGCTCAAAATGTTCAAACTCGACAACGGTTCCTATCCCGAGACGGAGGAGGGGCTCCAGGCATTGGTGCAAAACCCCGATCCGGAAAAGTATCCCAACTATTCGACCCAGCCCTACCTGGAAAAGCTTCCCAAAGACTCCTGGCGCCAACCCTTCACCTATGTCAAGGAGGGGGAGAAATTCGATCTGATCAGTTTCGGCGCCGATCGGAAAGAGGGAGGCGAAGGAGAGGCGGCCGATATCTATTACAGCAAGTGTCAGAAGTAAAGCATTCCCCGCCGGACCGGAAGGCGCGATCCGGTTTTACCCTGCTCGAATTGCTGGTGGTGATTGTCCTCGTTTCACTGACGGCGTTGCTGGTCTTCGCCTCGATGAAGAATCGGGAGAGACACAAGAGGGTGCCGGATCCGCTTCATATCAAAGAGATTCCGACCCATATTCCCGCCGGAGGGCTGGAACTGGTCTGTACCGACCAATGCCGTCGATGCGTCCTGATCGACAAAGCGAGACGGGCCCGGGAGGTCGAGGGATTCGGAACGGAAATGGATGGATATCTCCTCGGTCCCGATGGCGAAGAACGACGGGTCGACTTCGGTCGGTATGGGGACCGGAAGGTCTGCCTCCGATTCCGCTATTATGAAAACGGCAGCACCTCCCAGTTGATCGTGCAATGGAAGGGGAAATACTATTTCATTCCCGCCTGGTTCGGAACGGTGAAAACCTTTCGGAATCTGCGGGAGGCGGTGGAGTATTGGCGGGAAAAGAATCGAATGCTTCAGAGTCCGGGAGACTACTACTGAGATGGAACTGCGACGGAAAGGTTTTACGCTGATCGAAGTACTGGTTTCCGTCGTCCTCATTTCGGTTGTGATTCTCGGGATCGTCCGGATCCGGGATCAACAGGTCGCCGCAGCACATTATCTGGACTCCCGGATGCGGGGAGAACTCTCCAACACGCTCTTCCTGACGGACGGAATCGCCCGGTACGATGGCAAAAAAAAGAGTGCCTACGATCTTTTGAAGGGAATGCGCATCCAAAAAGATGCCACCCGGAGGATCCTCGAAACGCAGAGGCGTTCGATCCGGGTCGACACATCCGACCCGATCCCGGGGCTGCCGGTTCCTCTGAGGATTCGCAAGATCGTTTTGAAGGGGGAGTTTTCTTCCCGGTATTATCGGCTTGATTTCTGATGAAAATGATATAATCCACGAAAAATTTCTCTCCAACAAGGAAAAAAATGGGGAAAGGTCTCATTATTTTGGCGGCGGTGGGTATGCTTTTCGCATATTTCGTCTTCAATTTCGTCAACGATATCGAATCGAACGATCCCGACAGGATCGTCAGCAAAGAGGATCGCAAAGCGAAAGAGTATGCCCGATATTATCAAAAAGATGCGCTGGGAGAACCGGTGCTGGATTTTCGGGGGGTGCCGGTTTCCAAGGCCAAAGAGGTCTGGAGCGAGAGCCCCCTCCGGAAAGAGATGCTGGAAAATTTTCCCCAGTTCGAGTTGATGAAAGAGTATGTGACCCAGCGGGTCGTGGCCAGCCCGTTTCAAAAATATCTTCTGGACAAACTGGATCAGGTGGAGACCGACTACTTTGCGGGATCCATCGATTCGGCCGAAGCCCGTCGCCGGTTGACGGAGCTCTGAAAAGGGCCGATCAGTTCATCCCCATGATTTTTCGCCGCCACTCCTCCAGGGTCTTTTCGTAGGCGACCGCTTCCCCCTCGTAAAATTTCAACGTTTTCCCCAGATACTCCTGCTCCACCCACCCTCCGTAGTCGTGGGGATAACGGTAGTTCCGGGCATGGGTCCGGATCGGTTCGGGGACCGGGAGCATTTCGCCTTCCCGGATCGCCTTCTGGGCGGCGTTGATGGCCCGGTAGGCGCGGTTGGACTTGGGGGAGGAGGCGAGGTAGATCACCAGCTGGGCCAGGGGGATGCGGGCCTCGGGATAGCCGATGTGTTCGACGATAGCGAGGGTGGAGGCGGCCAGGTTGAGGGCGTGGGGGTTGGCGTTTCCGATATCTTCGGCGGCGAGGATCGCCAGGCGGCGGGCGAGAAACTCGGGCGGTTCGCCCCCCTCGATGAGCCGGGCGAGCCAATAGAGTCCGGCGTCCACGTCGCTCCCCCGGATGCTTTTGATCATCGCCGAAGCCAGATCGTAGTGGCTGTCGGCCTCGGCGGATCCGGCCCGGATCGCCTGGGGGCGCAGGGAGCGCAGGGTCGCCAGGGTGACGGGGGATTCCACCGCCGCGGCGCTCTCCAGGAGCCCCAGCATCGCCCGGAGGTCTCCGCTGCTGGAGCGGACGAGGTAGGCCCGGGCGTCGGCTTCGAGGGCGATTCCTTCCCCCTCCAGGACCCGCTCCAGCATCCGCTCCATCGCCGCCTCGTCGAGGCTTTTGAGCTCGAAGAGGTGGCAGCGGGAGCGGATGGCGGCGGTGAGGGCGTAGTAGGGGTTCTGGGTGGAGGCGCCCATCAGGAGGATGCGCTGCTCTTCGAGATGGGGGAGCAGCACCTCCTGCTGGGTCTTGCTGAGGCGGTGGACCTCGTCGAGGAAGACCAGAGGCTTCTGCAGGGCGTTGGCGTACTCCTTGAAGAGCCTGCGCAGTTCGTCGATCTTCAGGGTGGTGGCGTTGAATTCGTGGAACGGGCGGTCGAGGGTCCGGGCGAGGATCCGGGCGAGGGTGGTCTTGCCGCTGCCGGGGGGGCCGTAGAGCAGGGCGTGGGGGAGGGCGCCCTTTTCCACCAGCTTTCGGAAGGGGGCGTCGGGAGCCAGGAGATGCTCCTGGCCTACCATCTCCACCAGGGTACGGGGGCGGTATTTGAGGGCGAGGTTGGCCACGGGAGGGTTATTGGATGACCTGGACGATGTACTCCCGCTCCCGGCGGGGGCCGTCGAATTCGCAGAAGAAGATCGCCTGCCACTCGCCCAGGTAGAGCTGTCCGTCCTTGACCGGGACGACGATCCGGGGGCCGCAGATCGTCGATTTGATATGGGCGGCGGTGTTGTCGCCGTCGCTCTCGTAGTTCATCTCCGCCGGGGCGATGCGGCTGAGCGAAGCGAGAAAGTCCCGACGCAGCTTGGGATCGGTCTTTTCGAAGAGGACCACCGAAGCGGTGGTGTGGGGGGTAAAGACGGTGCAGAGCCCGTCGCGGATCCCCAGTTTCATCACTTCGTGGGCCACGGCCTCGGTGATGTCGATCATTTCGGTCAGGTAGTTGGTGTCAAGCGTGATGCGGGTCATCGTTGCGTCCCTCCTTGAGAAATTGGTGCAGCCGTTCGTACTCTTTGCGGCTGAAATAGCGGGTTTTGTTCACGGGAAGGTTGTTGAGCTCCACCCAGCCGTATGCGACCCGCTTGAGGTCGAGGATCTTGGCGCCGAAATGGGCGAAGAAACGGCGCAGCTCCCGGTTTTTCCCCTCGGTGATCGTCACCCTCAGTTTCGTGTACTTTCCGCTCTGTCCCCGGATCGCCACTTCGGCGAACGGAGCGAATTCCATGCGGGTGATCTCACTCTTCTCATGCCCGCCGGCGCTGGCGTCCTCCAGGACCAGCCCCTCCTCCATCGCCCGGAGCATCTCGGGAGTGAGGGGTTTGTCGATCTTGAGGTTGTAGCTCCGGGGCAGATCGCTGCGCATGAGACGGTCGGCCACTTCGGGATTGTCGGTCAGCAGCAGCAGCCCTTCGCTGGCGTAGTCGAGGCGGCCCACGGGGATGAAGTGGCGAAATTTGCCCGGGAGCTTGTGGTAGATGGTGGCCCGGCCCCGGTCGTCCTTTTTGGTCACCAGGACCCCCCGGGGCTTGTGGTAGACCACCATGGTCACCTCCCCCCGTTTCCGGGGTTGGAGGAGCTGCCCTTTGACGGCGACCTTGTCCCCGGGCCGGACGTCGTAGGCGTACTCTTTGGTGGGAACCCGGTTGACCGTCACGGCTCCCTCTTCGATGAGGCGGTCGGCCTCCCGGCGGGAGTAGCGGCTGTGGTGGGCGATGTATTTGTTGAGTCTCATGGGGTTCCTCTCTTGATCCCGGCGCTGACCAGGTCGTGAATGTGGACGACGCCGAGAATCCGTTGTTTATCGTCCACGATGGGCATCAGTTGGATCTTGGATTCTTCCATCCGGGCCAGGGCGTCGCTGGCGAGCATGGAGAGGTCTTCCAGGCTTCGGGGATCGGGGGTGGCGTAGTCGAGGACGGGACGCTCCAGGTCGAAATCTTCCCGCATCAGGGCCCGGCG
>CAZGGT010000131.1:0-15787 GCA_964525335.1 uncultured Nitratifractor sp.
ACCGTCTCCGCCAGGTGCCTGCGCTCGATGTGGGTATAGATCTGGGTCGTAAGAAGGGAACTGTGCCCCAAAAGCTCCTGAACCACACGCAGATCGGCGCCGCCGAGGATCAGCGAGGAGGCATAGGAGTGGCGAAGGACGTGAGGGGAGACCCCCAGATACTTTTTGACGATTTTCCAGGCGCTGACCCGGCTGAGGGGGGTCCCCCGGTTGTTGAGCCAGAGATGGCTGCTCCCCCACTCCCGGCGCCGCCAGTAGGCTTCCAGCGCCTCCAGGGCCCGGGGGGCCAGGGGAACCATCCGCTCCTTGGCCCCTTTGGCATAGCGGATCTTGAGCCAGCCGTCGGCGAGATCTTCCCGCCGTGCCGAGAGGGCTTCGCTGATCCGGCAGCCGCTGGCGTAGAGGAAAAGGATCAGCGCGTAGTCCCGCAGCCCCGAGACCCGGCTGCGGTCGATGAGGGCCAATCCCGCTTCGATCTCCTCGGGACGGAGATATTTGGGGAGGCTCTGGGGCAGCTTGGCCATGGGGATTTTGGCCGGGGCGTTCCCCGCTCCCCGCCGGTGGCAAAAGTCGAAAAAGGCGTTGACCGAGGCGAGTTTGCGGTTGAGGGTCCGCTTGTTCTCGAAACCGGCCAGCCACTCCAGAAGCTCCTCCGTCCCCAGGGCCAGGGGATCCCCTGCCCGCTCGACGAGCTGACGCAGGTCCGAAAGGTAGGCGTCGAGGGTCCGTTCACTCACCCCTTTGACGATACGCAGATGCTCTTCGAAGGCGTCGAGAATGGGAAACTCTTCGGGAGAGGGCATGGGGAGGCGGAAAAAAACTCGTCCCGGAGAGAAGCTCAGTAGCTGAGCTTCGTGAGGTCGATGACCTCGTCGTCCTTGTAGAGCTTGTTGCCGGCGACGAAGGCGTAGTCGTCCACCTCGCCCACGTCGTAGATCCGGTCCTTTTTCAGAGAGCTGTCCATGACGATGAGCGCCCCGCTGCGATCCAGGGCGTAGACCTTTCCCCCCACCACGGCGATGGTGGTGAACTGGGCGTAGGGGAATTTCCGCTGGGCCAGAACTTTGAGAGAGGGCGTGAGCTTGACCACCCGGCCGTCGCCCGTCAGGGCGTAGATGGTGCTTCCGGAGATCGTCACGTCGGCGATGGGGGCGTCGAATTTGTGCATCGCCCCCGGCGCGGCGCTGATGAGCTTCTTGGGAGTCGCCGCGATGATCCGGCCACCCAGTTTGTGGAGATAGATGACGTTGTTGAGGTTGTAGGAGTTGCCGATGGCGAATCCCCGTGCTCCCCGGGGATTGGCGGGGTTGATGATGAGCAACTTCCCGTCGAGGGTCGGGACGATCAGCAATCCCTGAAGGGTGATGGGATTGGCGATCCGGGTATCGACGGCATAGGCGCGGCCCACCTTGGCCGAAACTTTGGTCTTGCCCGCGGCGACACTGTAGACGCCGAAGAGGTTGTCCTGGGAGACGTAGTAGATCGTTTTGCCCCGGATCGCGGCGGAGATGAGAGGAAACTCCAGCTTCCCTTCATGGACCACTTTTCCGCTCTTGCGGTCCAGGAGAACGAACTTGCCCGTATCGTCGGCGGCGAGGACATAGGCGGAAGACTGGGTGACGAAGTGAAAGCCCTCGGGCAGACGGATGGAGCTGATGCCGCTGTGGGTGAGAAAGGTTCCGTCGCTGTAGGTCACGCCGTCCCGGGTGATGCTGACCGCTTTTTTCCCGGTCTCGGTGATGGCCGCCGAGGCGCTCCGGGTATTCTCGGGCTCGAAACTTTTTCGGCTGTTGCATCCGGTGAGGATGAGGAGACTCAGTGCCAGGATCAGAGCGGAAAAACGTCGTATCATTGTCGGTCCTTATTGGAGGGTTGCGTGACGCAGCAGCCGGGCGATTGCGGCGACGGGAGAGTTCTCCCCGATGAGGGCCAGGGCCTGACGCGCTTCCTCTTTTTTGCCCGCTTTCAATGCGAGATAGGCTTTCTCCACCCTGGAGAGATCGGGATAGTAGCGGGAATCTCCGGCCCGATCCGAAAGGACCGCTTCGTGGTAGCGGGCCAGGTCCCGGAGGATCGGGTCTCCGGAGGCGGCGACCTCTTTGAGCTCTCCAGGCTTTCGGGTCTCCACCGCCCGGGCGTAGAGATAGAGGGCGTAGAGGCGGGGGTTGTTGGAACGGAGCTGCTCCAGGGCCGCCTTGTCTCCCGGGTTTTTCTCCAGGGTCAGCAGGGCCGTGTTGGCCCGCTCCAGGCGATACGCATGGTAGCTGTCATAGGCGAGTTTCCCCCCGATTCCCAGGAGCAGGGCCGCACCGATCCCCCAGATGAGGTAGCGGTATTTTTTGTACAGGCGTTCCAGTCTGAAGGCGCTCTCCAGCAGTTTTTCGTCGCTGCTGAGCTCCTCTTTCACATATTGCACGTCATCTTTGATGCTCACGGTATCGGTTCCTTGCGTCTTTTTGCCTCTATTATACCGGGCCGGGGCTGAAGCCTGCGACTCCCCGTTGATGCCGCACGATGCATCTCCATGCCGACAGGATTCTCCTAGAGCTCGGCGACGGTCGCCCCCATGTTGCCGGGCATCCGGTAAAAATTTTTGACCCGGGGGTGGCGCTTGAGAAATTCCCCCACCACCCGGGCCAGAACCCCGGTGCCGGTACCGTGGATGATCTCCACCTCCGAGATCCCGTGGAGCAGGGCGTCGGAGAGGAAGGCGTCCAGGGCCTCCTCCGCCTCCTCGGCCCGCATCCCCAGGAGCTTGATGTGCAGGCCCGCCCGCTCTCCCTTCTCCACCTTGACGTCGGTGCTCCGTTTGGGGCGGGGTTTTTTGACCCGGGGAAGCTCCGGAGCGGGACGCAGCTCCGTCAGGGGGACCCGCAGCTTCATCCCGTCCACGGAGATCATCGCCTCCTTCTCCTTGAGGGAAAGGACCTCCGCCGTATGGGAGCGATAGCGGACCTTCTGCCCCACTTCCAGGGAGAAGGGAACCTGCTCCTCCTTCCGGAGCTTGGCCCGGCTCTTGTGGCGGTGGGCTTCGTTGAGGAGTTGGCGGGCTTCGGCGTTCTCCGCCTTCTTCAGGGCCGCCAGGGCCCGCTTGGTCGCGGCGTTGTAACGGTTCTCCAGGGTCGCCAGCACCTTGCGCTGCTCCTCGCGCATCCTCTCTTCGGTGCTCCGGAGGGCCTCTTCCCTGCGCCGGAGCTCCGCGGTCGTCTCCTCCACCTCGGCGATCTTGCGGCGCATCTCCGCCTCCAGACGGGTCGACTGCTCGATGAGTTCGTTGAGTCGCTCCTTGTCTTCGCCGTAGTACTCCCGGGCCCGTTCCACCACCGAAGCCGGGATCCCATAGCGCTCGGCGGTCTCGAAGGCGTAGCTCTTGCCGATGCTCCCCTCCAGGAAGGTGTAGGTGGGCCGGCGGCGCGCCTCGTCGTAAAGAGCCGCCACCAGCTCCACCTCCTCCTCTCCCGCCATGAGGGAGGCGAGGCGCTTGTGGTGGGTGGTGACCACGAAGGTGATCTCCCGCTTTCGGAGCTCCTCCAGCAAAACCCGGAAGAGGCTGGCCGCCTCGTCGGCGTCGGTCCCCAGCTCGATCTCGTCCACCCCCACCAGGGCGTCCCGCTCCCGGAAAAGCCGGGAAAAGGCGAGCATCCGCCCGGCGAAGGTGGAGATGTCGTTCTTGACCGACTGGGGATCGTCGATGATCGCCTCGATCTTTTTGTAATGACCGATGCGGGTTTCGGCGGCGTTGCAGCGGTAGGGGAGGAGGTATTTGCTCATCCAGGCCGCCGCGAGAATCGATTTGAGGAGCATCGTCTTGCCCCCGGCGTTGACCCCGGTGACGAGCACGATGGGACGGGTGACGTCGATGGAGATCGGCACCGGGTTCTCCAGGGCCGGATGGGCGAACTCCCGCAGCACGATCTCCCGCCCCTTGCCCGGCAGGACGAATTCGTAGTCGTAGCTCCGGGCGAAACGGACCCGGGCCTGGTAGTGGTCCCAGCGGGTGAACTGGCCGTCGAGCCAGCGTAGAAATCGCTCCCAGCGGTGGAAAACCTCCGAAAACTGCCGGCAGTAGCGCCAGACGATCGCTTCCCGGCGGCTGAGGAGTTCCGACTCACGCTCCTTGAGCTCCCGGACCTTTTCGGGGATGACGTAGAAGAAGCCCCCCGAGCTGCGCCCCACCACCGCCGCCTTGAGCACCGAGGAGAAGCCGCCCCGCACCAGCAGGGTCTCTTCGCCGTTCTGGAGGTGGATCTGGGTATCGACCAGGTACTCCTGGAGCCGGGAGGAGTGGGTCATCTGCCGCAGGGTCTCCCGGATCGCCCCCCGGTTGCGCCGCAGCGCCTCCTCCACCTCGTAGAGCTCCGGCTCCCGCTCGGTGCTCAGCTCCCCCTCGTCGGTGAAGTACTCCGTCACCTCCCGCACCTCGTCGGGGACCTCGATCTCGGCGATCCAGCTCCCGACGGGTTCGGGCAGGCCCAGGGCCCGCAAACGGTTGAAGGTCCGGATCATCCGCACGAAGTCGTAGAGCTCGTCCAGGTGGAGTACCCCCTGCTTCCGGAGCCGGGCCAGGCGTCCCTCCATCTCCGGCAGCGGAGGCGGTTCGGGAAGCTCCACCCCTTCCAATGCCCGGATGTAACGGTGGTGCTGACGGATATCCCCCTCCATCGCCACGGTACCGGGCCGGGAGAAAAAGCTCCGGAACCGTTCGAGGTATTCGCCGAGGTCCAGACGCTCGGAGAGGGGGCGGGCCACGGGAATGTTTTCGTTCATCGTTCCATCGTTCCTTTGAGAGAGATGGGGAATTATACCGAGAGGAACTTGTCGTTTTTTTCGAAAAAAAAATTCGTTATTCTCCCTTGCGATCGGCCTTCGAAATTCCTACACTGGATTCCTACCCGTTTTTTTCAGGGAATTTTCGAAAAAAAAGGATGAACATCATGGAATTCATCACCCCCTTCCAATTCGATGGAAAAACGATCAGGATCGGAAACCGAATCCGCTATCCTGTCGACAGGGTCCAACGCATCATCGTAAAGCGTGGAAGCGGTACACGCTGGCATCTGCTCGGCCTGGCATCCCTCCTCGTTCTCTTCGGATTCATGGGGGCCGGAGCGGGACTCCGGATCCTCTATCTCTTTCCGGGAGCCATGTATTTCCTATGGCGAGCGGAGCGGGAAAATCGGAAAATCGTCATTGGTCTGGAACTGAAAAAAAGAAACTACGGAAGAGAAAGCGAATTCGTTCCGCTTTTGAAGCTGTCGGAGGATGAAAAAGCGGAACGGGAACTCTCCAATCTTCTCAGAAAATTCGAGAAGCGGGGTCTTCCCTCCATCCGTGTCGTCAGGAGACGGTAATACCCCAATGGATCCTTCAGGGAAATGACCATATAATCGGATGCAACGGAGGGTGACGATCGAGAACATCCGGAATGTTCCGTGGTGGCGGATAATGAAACGTGGCGGGAAAAGCAGATCCGTCTCCCATACCAAAAAAACCGGAATCCCCGATCTCGATCCATAAGTGACCGCCCTCCGAAAGGAGAGAAAGCATGAACAAAGTGTGGCAGTACATGATCAACGATGATGAAATCTACTTCACCAGCGAATTCCGTTTTCCCTTGGACCGGGTCAAGGAAGTCACCCTGGAAAAAGGGAAAAGCGGCACCCTCTGGATCGTGGCGGGCATCCTGGCGATCCTTCTGGCCGTGGCGGGCTGGAACGTCATGGATGCGACCCAACAGGTCCTGTTGACCATGCTGGGAGCGGTCGCCCTTTTCTGGGGCATTCGACTCAATATGACCTACCAGGTGGGGTTCGTCATTCTCAAAGACCCCAAGCACTACGACAAGGTCTATCTCAAGGTTTTTCAGACCCACTCCCAGAAAAAAGCGGGGGAGATGCTGGAAGCGATCCGGCAGCAATTGCGGCGGCAGGGGTATGAAAAGGTGCGGATCAGCAGACTGATTTGATCTCCTACTTCTCCCCCCGGATCTGGTAGGTGATGTCCCCGGCGCCGAAGGCGGTGACGAGCCCCTCCCGGAACTCCCGGAGCAGGTGCCCCTCCCGGTCGAGGACTTTGACGACCCCCTCTTCCCGGGTTACCCGATCGCCCATGATGGGCGCGTAGCGGGCGAAGGCCCCCTTGAGATCGATGGGGATCTCAATCTCCCCGGCGGACCAGATGGGGAGGATCACCAACTCGTCGACCCCCTCGAAACACTCCACGAACCCTTTGAGATTGTCGAGGGTCCGGGTGTATTTGTGGGGCTGCCAGACCACCTGGAGCTTCGAAAGCCCCCGCATCCGCTGGAAGTGCCGCAGGGCGTCGAGGGTCGCCCGGATCTCGGTGGGATGGTGGCCGTAGTCGTCGATCACCACCATCTGCGGATCGTTCTGGATGATGTCGAAACGTTTCTTGATCCCCCGATAGCCCCGGAGCCGCTCCCGCAGGGCGTCGGGATCCTCTCCCAGCTCCATCGCCGCCAGGATCGCCAGAGCGGCGTCCAGGGCGATGTGCTCCCCGAAGCCGAAGACCTCGAAACTTCCCAGATCCTTCAGGTCGAAGCGGGTGTGGGGTTCTCCGTCGACCAGGACGAACTCGATCTCCCGCAGATCCCGGGAGGGATAGAGCCGCACCGCCCCGATCTCCTGGCTCCCCAGCCAGGGGTCCTCGGCGTTGACCACCCGGATCTCCGCCAGCTCCAGGAATTTCCGGTAGGCGGCGTAGAAACGCTCCTCGTCGTAGTCGTAATACTCCATGTGCTCCGGCTCCACGTTGGTGACGATAGCCAGGCGGGGGTTGGAGTTGAGAAAGCTCTCGTCGCTCTCGTCGGCTTCGAAGACCACCCGGTCGTTGGGGGCGCTGCGGACGTTGGAGCCGAACTGCTTGCTGATGGCGCCGATGAGGGCGTTGGTCTCGGGAAGCAGTGCCGCCAGCATCGCCGAAGTGGTGCTCTTGCCGTGGGCCCCGCCGACGGCGTAGACCTCCTGCTCTCCCAGAATGAACTTGAGGGCCTCCTTGCGGCTGAGCAGCTCGATCCCCCGCTCCTTGGCCCGGCGGTACTCCACGTTGGTGGGCCGCACCGCCGCCGAGTAGATCACCCGATCCGCCCCCCCCACCGCGTCGGGGTGGTGGGGGATGGTGATCTTCGCCCCGTAGTTGAGGGCCAGGTCGTCGGTGATCTCGCTTTGGCGCATGTCGCTGCCGGAGATCTCGTGCCCCTTCCCCGCCAGAAACTTGGCTAAGGCCGAAAGCCCGATCCCCCCGATCCCGATGAAATGGATTTTCATGAGAGCTCCTTAGGGAGGAGCTCAGTGGGTAGTGGGTAGTGGGTAGTGGGTAGATTTTCAAAGATTTTCATGTTTTCCCTCCTCTTGACAACGCTGTCACCACCTTCACTCTCTTACTTCTTACTTATTACCTCTTACCTGTTACTTGTTACCTGCCCTGCTGTGCTCTTCCATCTTCGCCAGCAGCGCCTTCCCTTCGGCCACCTCTTTGGCGAACATCTGCAGCAGGATGTCGTTGGGCTGGGCGAAGCTGGTGATGAAGAAGGCGGTGGCGTCGTTGGGGTTGATCGATTTGACGTCGGCCAGGTTCTCGATGAAGCTGTCGAAGTCGTGCCCCGCCATCACCGCCGCGGCGTGGATCATGAAGGCGTCCCGGAGCTCGGGCTCGGTCACCGTGTAGTAGAGAATCAGGAAGATCTCCGTCGCCCCTTTTTCATCCTTTTCGCTGTAGCGCTGGATCCCGTGCTCGTAGATCGCCCGAACCGTCGCCCACTCCTCGGGGTCGGTCATATCGAACTTCCTCTCCTCCGCCAGCGTATCGGCCAGCCGGTCGAAGGCTTCGTTGACGATGAAGGTGAAGATCTCGTTGATCGCCTCCTCCCCCTCTTCCATCAGCAGCTTGGCGTCCAGGAGCTGGTAGCCCTTGGCGATGGAGCGCTCCGCCTTCATCTCCCGCTCCAGCCGCTCCATATTCTCCTGAAACTGGGGATCCTTTTTCAGGGCTTCCAGGTCGACCTGCTCTTCCAAATTCTTTTCCACGTTTTATCCTTCTTCTATTTTTAACCGTGGCGAAGCCACACCTTCATTCAACATCCAACATTCAAAATCCTTTATCCCGAAAGGATCTCAGTCTTTCGAGCGCCTCCCGCATCGGCCCCTCCTCGTAGACCAGAGCCAACCGCACGAATCCCTCGCCGATCCCATGCCTTCCCAGGAAGGAGCCCGGCAGCACCTTGAGGTTGTATCGGCGGTAGAGCTCCCGGGTAAAGGCCAGCTCGTCGCCCACCTCCAGCCAGATGTAGAAGGTCGCTTCGGGAGGTTCGATTCCCAGGATCTCCCGGGCCAGCTCGAAATTTCGCCGGTACTTGGCCCGAAACCCCTCCACATGATCCTGGTCCTCCCAGGCGATGGCAGCGGCCCGCTGCAGAGGCAGAGGCGAAGCACAGCCGACGTAGGTACGGTAGCGCAGGTAGGCCGCCAGGATCTCCCGGTCCCCGGCGATGAAACCGCTGCGCAGCCCCGGAGCGCTGGAACGCTTGGAGACGGAGTTGACCGCCAGGACGTTGCGGAACTCCGGATTCCCCGCCTCGATACTCGCCTCCAGAATGGAAGGGAGCGGCCGCTCCAGCCAGAGATCGATATAGCACTCGTCGTTGAGGAGGAGGAAATCGTGCTTCAGGGCCAGTTCCACCCAGCGCACCATTTCATCGAAGGGCATCACCGAGGCGGTGGGATTGTTGGGGGTGTTGAGGATCACCAGGTCGCACTCCGCCAGGGCCGTTTCGTCCATCGGGGGGAGAAAGCCGTTCTCCGGCGTCAGGTCCAGGTGGAGAATCTCCGCCCCGGCGGCGATGGCCGCCCCTTCGTAGATCTGGTAGAAGGGGTTGGGGAAGGCCATCTTCGGCGCCCCTTTGTCGTAGAGCAGGAACTGGGGAAAATTGAAAAGCAGCTCCCGGGTCCCGAAGGTGGGGATGATCTGATCCGACGTCAATTCCAGATCGAAACGCTGCACCAGATAACTCAGAATCGCCTCCCTGAGATCTTCCTCTCCCGCGGTTTTCGGATAGCGGTTGAGCAGCGCCGACGCTTCACAAAGCGCCTCCCGGACAAAGCCCGGCGTCTCGAACCGGGGCTCCCCGATGGTGAGGCTCATGGGGGTATAGTCCCCACTGGGTTCGATATCGGCCAGCAACTGTGTCAGCTTCTCGAAAGGATAGGTCTCGAAATTCAACGGAACTCCTTGCAAAAAATATTTTTCAATCCGCGGCGCCACGCACCGCCCCGAAACTTTTCACTCTTCACTTTTCACTCTTCACTTGCTCTTCACGATCCACTCCAGGATCTGATTCTCCAGCAACGAGCCCAGCCATCGGGTCTGGCCGTTGTAGAAGATCACCACGGTATAGAGCCTGCCGCTTCGTCCTTTGACATATCCGGCGATGTTTTTGGCGTCTTTGAGGGTCCCGGTCTTCATCCAAGCCCGTTTACGCACCGGGGTGTTGCGGAAGCGCTTGCGGATCGTCCCGTCGACCCCGGCGATGGCCAGCGTCCCCATCCAGGTCCAGGCATAACTGCGGTAGGCGTCCTGGAGAAGCCTGTGAATCGCCCGCACGGTCGTCCGGGTGCGGCGAGAGAGGCCGCAGCCGTTGTCCAGGATCGTCTCGGGTCCCAGGATGCCCCGGGCTCCCAGAATCTTTTTGACCGCCCTTCTCCCCTTCTCCTCCGTCGCCGGAGCGCCATAGATCCTGGCCCCCAGCAGCAGAAAGATGTGGCGGGCGTAGAGGTTGTTGGACTTTTTGTTGGTCTTGGCCAGGATCTTCACCAGGGGCATCGACTCGTGGACCATCAGTTTGTGGGCGTTGTTCGGCAGAGGAGCCAGGCGCAGGGTCCCGTCGAATTCGATCCCCTGCCGAGCCATCTCCTGCAAAAGCGCCGAGGCGAAGGCGTGGTAGGGTTCGCTGAGAACCCGGTCGATCTTGCGGGGGCGGCAGTGCTTCGAGAGGGTGCCCGAAAGGATCACCGTCGGCACCGACCCCTCCCGGGTGATCTGTACCCGGGGCCAACTGTAACGCCCCCGGCACGCTTTTTCGGTCACTTTGAGTTTGTTGACTACCCGGAAGCCGGGATCCGGAAGCTTCTTGCTCACCTTCGCCTTTCCGGAGCCGGTATCGACGATGATCCGACAGAGATGATCGTCGAACATCAACGCGTCGGGCATGGCGTTGTATTCGCTGTAAGGATGATTGTCGAAGCCGGAGCTGATCCGGCCGTCGGTGGAGAAGAAGCTTCGGTCGATGATCAGCTTCCCCGTGATCTTCCGGAGTCCGATGCGCTTGAGACGGGCGACGATGCCGGGTAGATCCCTGCAGGAGAGGGTCGGATCGCCGTAGGCTTTGACCACCAGATCCCCCGTGAGAACTCCCCGGGCGAAACTGCCGGTGTAGTAGAAGGCGGTGGGCCAGCGCCAGTCGGGACCGAAGGTCCGAAGGGCGGCGTAGGTGGTGGCGAGTTTGATCACCGAGGCGGGAGGCCGTGACCGGTCCGCCAGATGTTCGGCAATGACCCGGCCGCTTTTGGTCTCGGTAACGAGGATGCTGACCTGTTTGCGATCGATCTTGTCTTTGAGGAGAAACTGTTCGATCGCCTGGGGAAGGGCCGCGGCGGCGAAGTGCCCCAGGAAGAGAGTCAGAAGCAGAATGCGCACGGTCATCGTGCCCCTTCCCATCGCCGATAAGCCGCCCCCAGTCGAGCCATCGCCTCCTCCAGGATCTCCCGGGAGGTGGCGATGTTGAGGCGCATGAAGCCGCTGCCCGCTTCCCCGAAACTCGTCCCGCTGTTGAGCAGGAGCTTCGCCTCCCGGTAGAAAAACTCCCGGAGCGCTTCGTCATCCAACTCCATCTCCCGACAATCGAGCCAGACCAGATAGGTCGCCTCCACCGGCAGGGGGCGGATGGCCGGGGTGTGTTCCGCCATAAACTCCCGGACATAGGCGATATTCTCTTCGTAGATCGCCAGCATCGCCTCCAGCCACTTCTCTCCGTGGCTGTAGGCCGCCGGCAGGGCTGCGATGCCGAAGACATTGCCGTTGTCCAACCCGGCCCGGTGGTGGGCGGCGACGTAGCGGCGTCGGAGGGAGTCGTCGGGAACGATGGCGAACGAGGTGTTGAGCCCGGCGATGTGGAAGGTCTTGGAGGGGGCGTGAAGCACCAGGCTCCGTCGCTCCATCCCCGGCAGGGCGGCGAAGGGGCGGTGCTTCCGGCCGTAAAGAATGTCGCTGTGGATCTCGTCGGAAACGACGATCAGGTCGTAGCGCTCCGCGATCTCCGCCAGACGCAGCAGCTCCCCTTCGCTCCATGCCCGGGTGGAGGGATTGTGGGGGGAGCAGAGCAGCAGGAGTTTCGCCTCCGCCGCCTTGGCCTCCAGATCCTCGAAGTCGAGGACGCAACCGTCCTCTTCCACCACCAGGCGGTTCTCCAGCAGACGCCGTCCGTTGCGCCGAACCGCCGAGAGGAAGGGGGGGTAGATGGGAGTCTGGACGATCACCCCGTCACCGGGTGCGGTGTATGCCTGGATCGAAAGGTTGAGGGAGAGGACTACCCCATGTTCGGGAACGATCCACTCCCGCTCGATCTCCCAGCCGAAGCGGCGGGCGTACCACTCCCGGATCGCCTCATAGAAATCGTCGCCATACTCGGTATACCCGTAGACGGGATGCTCCGCCCGCTTCCGGATCGCCTCACGCACCGCCGCCGGCACCGAAAAATCCCCGTCGGCCACCCAGAGCGGCAGCGCATCCTTCACCCCGAAACGATCCTCCATCGCGTCCCACTTGGAAGAACCGGTCCCCCGGCGATCGACGAAATGGGGAAAATCTTCTCTCTCCGGACTCACCGCTCCTCCTCCAAAGCAAAAAGCGAAAAGCTCATTTCAAACCGCGGGCGAAGCCCGCCCCAAAACTCTTCACTCTTCACTTTTCACTCATCACCTGTAATCGAAACGAACGTTTCGATTACAATGTTCCCTGCTCGTACATGGCCCGCATCTGAACCATCGTCGGTCTCCTTTCTGCGAAGCGAAGCTCCGCAGAAATTCCTCTCACTGAAGCCTCGCCCTTCGGCTCGGAGGAGAAGATGCGGGCATCAAGCATCACAGAGTACCTTGTTCGTACATGGCCCGCATCTTCTCCTTCTCCTTCTCCCGTTTGCGTTTCTCCGCCATTTTGGCCCGGAATGCCTTGACGTCGAAGCCCAGCCACATCAACAGAGGCGAGGCGATAAAGATCGAAGAGTAGGTTCCCACGATGATCCCCACCATCAGAGTGAAGGCGAAGCCGTGGATGATCTCCCCGCCGAAGAGGTCCAGGGTCAGGACCACGAAGAAGGTGGTCAGGGAGGTCAGGGTCGTCCGCGAGAGGGTCCGGGTGACCGACTCGTTGATGATTCCCGCCAGGTCGGGATCCTTGATGGTGCGGATTCCCTCCCGGATCCGGTCGAAGACGATGATGGTGTCGTTGAGGGAATACCCCAGCAGGGTCAGGATCGCCGCCAGGATGTCCAGGTTGACCTCGATGTTGAACAGCACGATCGCCCCCGTGGCGATGCTCACGTCGTGAACCAGCGCCGCCACCGACGCCAGGGCGAATCGCCACTCGAAACGCACCGAAACGTAGATGAGAATTCCGAGGATCGCCAGGAGCATCGCCATGAGCCCCTTCTCCTTGAGCTCTCCCCCGATCTTGGGCCCCACCATGTCAACCCGGCGCACCTCGAATTTGCCGGTATCTTTCAGGAGCTGGCGTACCTCGTCTCCTACATCCTTGCCCACGGAGCGCGAGCTGCTTTTGGTGCGGATCACCACTTCGTTGGGACTTCCGAAAAAGGTGACGCTGGCGTTTTCGAACGCTTTATTGCTCGCCAGATCTTTCCGGATCTTCTCCAGGGGAGCCTTGGGGGCCTCGTAGCGCAGCTGGATCAGGGTCCCCCCGGCGAAATCGATGCCGTAATTGAAGCCTTTGGTCAGGATCAATCCCCACGAGAGGAGAACCAGCACGAGCGAGAGAAGCCCGAACTTTCGGCTCCAGCCCATGAAGTTGATCGGTTGGTCGTATTTGAAAAGTTCCATGGGCGCTCCTATGCTTTGATGCCGAACCAGAAGTTCAGCTTCTCTTTACGGATTTTGGGCAGCAGCATCTGGTAGATGCCGTGGGTTCCCAGAATCGCCGTCAGCATCGAGGCGAGAATCCCGATGCTCATGGTCAGGGCGAACCCTTTGATGGGACCGGTGCCGTAGGCATAAAGGACCACGGCGGAGATCAGGGTCGTGACGTTGGCGTCCCAGATCGCCGTGAAGGCGTTGGAGTATCCCTCTTCGATCGCCTTGGCGACCGAGGCGCCTTCCCTCAGAAGTTCCCGGATCCGTTCGTTGATGATGACGTTGGCGTCTACCGCCATCCCCACCGTCAAAACGATTCCCGCCATCCCCGGCAGGGTCAATGTCGCCCCGAAAAGCGCCATGATGGCCAGGATCAGGAAGAGGTTGGCGATGAGGGCCACATCGGCGATCACCCCCGCCATGCCGTAGTAGATCACCATGAAGATGACGACCAGGACGAAGCCCAGGACCAGGGCGATGGTGCTCTGTCGGATGCTGTCGGCTCCCAGACTGGGCCCGACGCTGCGCTTCTCCATGACGTAGACCGGGGCCAGAAGGGCCCCCGAGCGCAGGGCGATGGCGATGTCGTTGGCTTCGTTGAGGGTGAAGTTTCCGGAGATCTGCCCGGAACCGCCTCCGATCCGCTCCCGGATTACCGGGGCGGAGTAGACTTTGTTGTCCAGGACGATCGCCATCCGTTTGCCGACGCTCTTGCCGGAGAAGTCGCCGAAGATCTTGGCCCCTTCGCCGTTGAGTTTGAAGTTGATCACCGGCTGATTGTTCCGGTCGAAGCCCACCTTGGCGTCGGTGAGCATGGAACCGTCGAGGATCGGAATCGCCTTGAGGAGATATTTCTCTTTGGGATTTTTGACGTCGGGAAGGATCACGTCGCCGTATTTCTTGGCCTCGGCGGGGCTCATGGTATAGACCCTCGCCGCCCGGTCCTCGTCCACCGCCATCATCTGGAGGTGGGCCGCCCGGGCGATCAGCTCCCGGATCCGCTGCTCATCGGCGGGCGTCTTGATCCCGGGGACCTCCACCAGGATCTTGTCGGTCCCCTGTTTGGCGACGGTAGGCTCCGCCAGGCCGAACTGGTCGAGACGGTTCCGGATCGTATCGACCGCCTGGTCGATGGCCATCTTCTTGGTGCGTTTCACCTCCTCCGGAGTCAACGTCAGGGTGAAGGTGCCCCCGTTTTCCAGAACCGTCACTCCCTGGAGATCCTTTTTGAGGAGCTCTTTGACCTTGGGGATATCGTCCGAATCCAAAACCTTGAAGGTCACCTTGTCTCCCTCGACACTCAATTCGTCGATGACGATATCGTTGTCTTCCAGGACATATTTGACCGTCCCGGCGATGGACTTGAGACGGGATTTGATCGCCTCGTCGGTCTTGACGCCCAGGAGCATATGGAGTCCTCCCTGCAGATCGAGGCCGAGGGTAATCTTTTTGCCACTCTCGCTCTGGGTCAGGGAGGGAATCGAAAAGACCACTCCGAAGATCAGGGCGAAGATAAAGATCACCACCCGATAATTGAGTCGCTGCATCATCGGATGCTACCTTCAGTCGTCGTTGAGCTTGCGGGCCACGTAGGCGCGGTCGAGGCGGACAACCGTATCGTCGCTGATCTTCACCTTGAGAAACTCCTCTTCGGGTTTGACCACTTCGGCCACGATCCCACCGGTAGTGACGATTTTGTCCCCCTTTTTGAGGGAAGCGAGCATCTCCTTGTGGGCCTTCTGCTGCTTTTGCTGCGGTCGGATAATGAGAAAGTAAAAGATAACGAAGAGTAGAATCAGAGGCAAAAACTGTGCGAGGGCACCTTGTGACATGGAGCATCCTTTGTGGGAAAAAATTTCGGACTATTTTAGCGCAGGGGGGTTAATAGGGGGCTTGGGCACCGCCCTGAGCGGGTCGGCCTTCCTCTATCTTGATCTTGCCCACTTCGGGATCTCCTCTCCCGGGATCGAAACGCCGCTGGCGCTGCTCTTTTTTTTCCTGCTTCTCCGGGGCGACCGGAAGCGCTGGCTCTGGAGCGGCTTCTTCCTGGGGCTGTGCTGGTTTTGGTGGATCGGGATGAGTTTCCTCCACTACGGCCACCCCTGGGCCATCCCCTTCGTCTCCCTCGCAGTCGCCCTGGTCTACGCCCTCCTTTTCTGGGCCGTCGCCTTCCTCGCCGAATCCCTCGCCGCTCTCCTTGTATCGCAGTCGCAAGTCGCAAGTCGCAAGTCGCAAGTCGATTGGTTTTTCAAAGCGTTGGCGCTTTTGTTCCTGAGCCGGCTCCATCCCTTCGGATTCGACTGGTTCAAACCGGAACTGGTGCTGGTCCATACCGTTTTCGGTGTCGACAAACGCAGTCTCGCGCTGCTCCTCGTGGCCCTGTGGCTTCTCTCCTCTCTGATGGAGCTTCGAAGAACGCGTCCCTATGCGTGGGCGTTGGGGCTCTTCGCCGTACCGCTTCTCTTTTTTCCCGCCCTGGATCTTCGCGGAGCCCAGGTCCTCCCCCAGGATCCTTCACACACCCTGCTCATCCGGGGAACCCGGATCCCGGTGGAACACAAATGGCGCCCCGATGCCCTCCCCGGGGAGGTCGACGCGGTCCTCGGTGCCATCGACCGGGCCATCGCCGA
>CAZGGT010000132.1:0-8118 GCA_964525335.1 uncultured Nitratifractor sp.
AGTTCCAGGGGAATCACTCCTTTGGCGATGAAAGTCGCCGTGGTCAGGACGATCACCAGCAGCACCAGCATGATGTCGATCATCGGGACGACGTTGATGCCGTCGAACTTTTTAAGCTCCATCTTTTCGGAGAATCTCCCAGCGGTTGCGCAGCACCTCGATCCGGCGGACGAGGTGGTTGTAGAAAAACATGGAGGGAATCGCCACCATGAGACCCATGGCCGTCGCCTTGAGCGCCAGAGAGAGGGAAGTCATGATGCTTCCGGCATCCATCTGCTGGGTCTGCCCCAAGAGATAGAAGGTGATGATGATCCCCACGACCGTCCCCAACAGCCCCACATAGGGAGCGTTGGAGCCCACCGAAGAGATGAGCGTGATGTTGCGGGTCAGGTCGATGTCCAGCGCCTCCTTGTGACGGTACCGACTCAGATCCACTTTGCGAAAGAAGAGCAGCCGTTCGAAATAGGCCCAAAGCGCCACGAATCCCATCAGGGCCAACACACCCATCACTCCCCAGTCGACCAATTCCTTGGCCAGTTCCACATTCATGCCTTCTCCTCCCCGGGACGTTCCATATCGAAACGATACCCAACGCCCCTTAGATTTTCGATGCGGGATCCGAAGAGCTTTTTGAGCTGGGTGACATAGACCCGGATCGCTCCGTAGCTCGCCTCCTCGGAAGTACTCCAAAGCGCCGCGGAGATCTCTTCGATGCAAACCACGTTCCCCTCCGCCCGGAGCAAAAGCCGCAGCAGGTCGAACGCTTTGCGTCCCAGTTCGATCTCCCGCCCCTCTTTCAGAAGCTTGCGGCGGGCCAGATCGATCTCGTATCCGTCGATCCGATACTGTTCGGCCCCCCGGGAACGGCGAAGTATCCTTCGGATCCGCAGGGCCAGCTCTTCGAGATCCACCGGTTTGCGCAGGTAGTCATCGCCCCCGATCCGCAGCCCATGAAGCAGCGACTCGCGGTCGTCCCGGGAGGTCAGAAAGATGGTCGGCGTCGTGTCCCCGCTGCTTCGGAGGGATTCCAGGAGGGAAAAACCGCTCTCCATCGGGAGGTTGATATCGAAGAGATAGAGATCGAAACGCTGATAGTAGCAACACTCGATGGCGCTGCCGGCTTCCCGGACCCCCTGCACCTCATATCCTTCCCCCTCGAGAAAATCACAGAGGGTTTCGTTGAACAGCTCGTCATCTTCGACTACGAGAATCCGGGGAATTGCCGCTGCTGTCGTATTCACAAAGCCCGCACCTCCTCCCTCTCATCCCGGACGATTCCTTCCGGTTCCGCCGACCGTACCGAAGGATCGACGATCCTTGAAGCCGCGTATCCGCTTCGAAACGCTCCCGCTTCCAGACGCTCTCCGCGCCCGACGATCCGATCACTGTGATTGTAAGAGAGAAGTGTTAGAGATGTGTTAAGAAATTCCACTTCCGCCGACGAATGAGACGGAACGCTCCGATTCCCGTCTGCGAAGAAGGCGTTGCCGGGGATTCCGGGAGAAGAGGCACTATCGCAACCGCCGATTCCTGGCCGCGAGGAAAATGAGTACGAAGACCGAAGCTACCGCCGGCCAGACCCAGCCGGGGATGGGAACCGGATCGCCGGCGGCGTAGGAGTGCATCCCGCTGAGATAATAGTTGACCCCGAAGTAGGTCATGATGACCGAACTGTAGGCCAGAACCGCCGCGACATTGAAGGCGTAGGCGTTGTTGAGCTTCGGAATGAAGCGCATATGGACCACGGCGGCGTAGACCAGGATCGTCACCGCCGCCCAGGTCTCCTTGGGATCCCAGCCCCAGTAGCGTCCCCAGGATTCGTTGGCCCAGACCCCGCCGAGGAAGTTCCCCACCGTCACCAGCCCCAGGCCGATGAGCAGGGTCATCTCGTTGATGTAGGTCAGCTCCCTGATGGCCCGGTCCATGTTGGGATGGCCTTTTTTGCCCCGGAGAATGAAGAGCAGCAGCACCAGCATTCCCAGCAGGGCCCCCAGCCCCAGGAAACCGTAGCTGGCGGTGATGACCGCCACGTGGATCATCAGCCAGTAGGACTTGAGCACCGGGACCAGGTTGGTGATCTGGGGATCGAGCCAGTTGAGATGGGCCACGAAGAGGAAGATCCCCGCCAGCACCGAAGTGGCCGCCAGGGTGAGGGGGGATCTCCTGGAGAAGACGAAGCCCGCCAGCACCGTGGCCCAGGCGATGTAGAGGATCGATTCGTAGGCGTTGGACCAGGGGGCGTGTCCGGCGATGTACCAGCGCAGTCCCAATCCCACCGTATGGACGAAGAAGGCGGCGATCAGCACCGCCAGGGTGATGCGCACCGGCCATTTGAGGGAGAAACCGGGTCGGATGATGTGGACGAAAGCCAATACCAGGAGAAGCAGGCCCGCCAGGAGGTAGACGGGGACCAGCCGGTCGAAGACCCGGAATTTGTTGTAGGCGATCTCAAACTCGATCCGTTTGGCGGAAGGCATGATCTTCCCGCCGTAGAAATTCTGATATTTGCGGATCACGTCCAGGGCGTCGTCGGCTTTTTTCCACCGTCCCGTCCTGATCCCTTCGTCGACGCTGCTGAAATAGCTCGCGGTGATGAGACGTACCATCTCCCCTTCTTTGGGCGGAAAACTCTTGATCGCCGACATGGGAGCGTACCAGCGATGATGTTTGTCCCCCGGTTTGGGGAAGATCCGCAGCAGCGATCCCTTGAAAACCATATAGGCGATGTTGAGACGTTCATCGGCCTTGAGAAGCTCCTTGTCGTACTGGTTCCGCTCCGCCGCCCGCTTCCTCGAAGCACTCATCACGTCGTCGCGCAGGAGGTAGGCGCCGGTTTTTTTGTCGAAAAAGTCGTCGTAGGAGGCATAGTTGCTCCCCTTGGGAAGTCCCAGCTTTTTAACCAGGCGGGGATGGGAAATCTTGATGAAGCGCAGCTTCTGATAGATCTGGGGGCGGATCAGCATCCCCAGGAGCACCTGGTCGGCGCTCATTCCCAGGAGTTCGGAACGCCGGGCGAGCTTGGAGAGGACCTGATGGGCCAGGGTATCCACCGGTTTCATCCGTCCGCCGTTGTCCTGTACCACCAGGGTCCCGAAACGCAGCGCATGTTCCGAATCGATCGCGTGGATCTTTTTGAGCGCATCGGGGGAGATCGTCGACGTGTCGATTCCTCCGGCATGGAGCGGCAATCCTTGCACGAAGAGAGCCGCAAAAAGCAGTACCGCCGCGCTCTCCTTGAGCTTGTGCAGCTTACGCCGGAGGGTCTGGAAGCGCCCTTTGGGACTCAGATAGCTCCAGAGGAATCCGATGGCCATGAGCAGGTATCCCAGGTAGGTGGGCAGGGTCCCGGGGTCGTGGTTGACCGAAAGGACCGATCCCTGTTCGTCCCGGTCGAAGGAGGATTGGAAGAACCGGTACCCCCGATAGTCGAGAACGTGGTTCATGTAGATATGGTAGGGCATGGTGACGTTTTTCTCCCGGTCGATGACGGTGACGTAGCTGGAGTAGGAAGCGGGGCTCATGGAGCCGGGATAGCGCTCCAACTCGAAGCGATCCAGCTTGAGGGAAAAGGGAAGAGGAATCACCTTCGCCCCATAGCTGAGCCTGACACCGAGATCCTTGAAGTTGACGATCCGCGGGGTCCCCACCTGCCCCTTCCGTCCCGTCAGGATGACGACCCGGCTCTTTCCGTCGTGGCGCACCTCCATCTCCAGCATCTGGGGATTGGAGCCGCCGGGCTTGAGGGCGACGCGCTTCCACTCCAGCTTCGCCTTGGGATCGACTTTGCGCAGGACGACGGAGTTGCCGTCGAACTGATAGAGTGTCCGGGCCCGGAGGGGATGAACCCCGGGAGAGAGCTCGCCACTCCGGCGGGTCGCCATCTCCAGGGTCTTCAGGGCGACAGGGACTTCGACGCTCAAAGTACCGTTGCGGTCGCTGATATAGAAGGTGGGCTTCTTCGCGGAACGGGGTCCGTCGAAGGAGAGAAGAAAGCTTCCCATGTCTTTGGCGCTTCCTTTGGCGAGAAAGAGATCCTCCCCCATGCCGCCTGTGGAGACCTTCAGCTCCAGGATCTTCGTGCCGTGTTCCGGATCGGAGACCGCCATCTTTTTGGCCGCGGGGAGGTAGCGCAGCAGCCGCAGCTCCACCTTTTTGCCGTCCAGCGTGAGGGTCTCCTTCATGTGATTCGGCGTCATGGAGGAGAGATAGAGGGGCCGACTGAACTCCGCCACCTTGTCATGCTCCTTCAGGGAGACGTTGAGCATCATCACGTCACTGACCATGAGATCGCTGGTCTGGCCGTTGCGCAGGTGCATGATCCCTTCGTAGCCGACGAAACGGGTCAGGATCGCCCCCACCGCCACCAGGAGAAAGGAGATATGCAGGACCAACTGTCCCCATTTCTGCCGTTTGTACATTTTGTAGCGAAAGATGTTGTAGAGGATGGTGGCGCTGAAGTAGAAGAGCAGGAGTTCGAACCACCGTGCATTGTAGACCAGGGCCCGGGCGGTCTGGGTGCCGTAGTCGTTTTCGATGAAGGTCGCGGCCCCGATGGCGATGGCGAAGATCAGCATCAGGGCGACCGCTACCTTCATGTTGAAGAGCTTGTTGAGCATGGGAAGCTGCCTTTGCAATGGTTGATTTGACCGGAGAAAATCAAAATTGAGCGATTGTATCAGCTTTGAATTAATTCGCCAATTCGAGAGGTGAAAATCTTTTTCCCCTCAGCTTTTTTTAAGCACTCCTCCCCTGCGCCGAGCATCCGAGAGCCGAATCCCGATCCCTATTTCAGCCGATCCCAACTCCCGTCGATGCTGACGGAGCACTTCAGGGGCACCTCCAAGGGGTAGATGCTCTCCATCGTATGGCGGAAACGCCCGGCGATCCGCTCCGCCTCCTCCGCCTCGACCTCGAAGATCAGTTCGTCATGGATCTGCAGGAGCATCCGGGCCGGCAGTTCCTCCTCCCGGATCATCGTATCGATCTCCAGCATCGCCAGCTTGATCAGGTCCGCGGCGCTCCCCTGGAAGACGGTGTTGACCGCTTCCCGAAGAATCGCCGCTTTCTGCATTCCCCCGGCTCCCTCGTAGTCGAAGACCCGCCTCCGGCGCAGGAGCGTCTCCACGTAGCCCAGTTTCTTGGCCTGTTCCTGGATCTGCTCCAGGTAGCTGCGCACCGTGGGGAAGGCGGCGAAGTAGGCTTCGATGATCTCCTTGGCCTCCCGGGTGGAGATCCCCAGTTCGTCGGCCAGCTTCCGGGATCCCATCCCGTAGAGGAGGCCGAAGTTGATCGATTTGGCGAAGTTCCGTTTGGCCGCAGCTTCCTCGGGACCGAAGAGCTTGAGGGCCGTGGCCATGTGGATGTCCTGATCCTCGGCGAAGGCCTCCCGCAGGGCCGCGTCTCCGCTGAAGTGGGCCAGGAGGCGCAGCTCGATCTGGGAGTAGTCGATGGAGACCAGCCGCATCCCTTCGGCGGCGACGAAAGCCCGGCGCACCCGCCGCCCCAGTTCGCTGCGGACCGGGATGTTCTGGAGGTTGGGGTCTTTGGAGGCGAGGCGCCCCGTGGCGGTCCCCGTCTGGAGGAAGGTGGTGTGGATCCGCTGTTCGGGATCCTTCAGGGCCAGCTTGAGCAGCGGCTCGACATAGGTGCTGAGCATCTTCTGATGCTCCCGGAACTCCAAAATCTTCGCCACGATGGGGTGGGCGTCCAGCAGCCCCCGGAGCACCGATTCGTTGGTGCTGTAGCCGGTCTTGGTCTTCTTGCCCCCCTTGAGCCCCAGGGTCCCGAAGAGGACGTTGCCCAGCTGCTGGGTCGATTTGATGTTGAACTCCGTTCCCGCCAGGGCGTGGATCTCCTCCGTCAGCCGGGCCAGCTCCCCGCTGAGCTCCTCCCGGAGCCGGCGCAGGTGTTCCACGTCGGCCCGGATCCCCAGACTCTCCATGGCGATGAGAACGTTGATGAAGGGGAACTCCACCTCCTTGGCCTCCCGGAGGAGGTGTTCCAACCCCCCGCTCTCGAAGAGGTCCCGGAGCCGGAAGTAGAGTTTGCGGGTCGCCCAGGCATCCTCCGCCGCGTAGAAAGCCGCCTCCTCCAGGGCGACGCCGGAGAAATCCTCCCCCTTCTTGACCGTCTCTTTGAAGGATTTCATCTCGTAGTTCAGAAGCTTCTTCGCCAGGTGGTCCAGCCCCACCCGGCTGCCGGGATCCAGGAGCCAGGCGAGGATCATCGTATCGGCTTCGGGCTCGACCCGCTCCATCCCCAGCCGGTGGTAGAGCAGGGAGAGGTCGAACTTGAGGTTCTGCCCCACGATCCGGTGCGTCATGAGCCTTCGGATCCCTTCGGCGGCCTTCTCCGCCGGCACCTGGGGACCGACTCCCAGGTAGCTGTGGGCCACCGGCACGTAATAGGCCCGATCCTCCTCGAAGGCGAAGGAGAAACCCACCAGCTTCGCGCTGCGGGTATCGAGCCCCGTGGTCTCGGTATCGAAGGCGACGATCGCATCGGCGGGAATCCCCTCCAGCACCTCGTCCAGCTTCTCCGGGGTATCGAGGAGCACCGCTTCGAAGAGCCTCACCCGTTCCTTCCCCCCCTCACTGCCAACACGATCACCACCACTGCCACCAACGCCCTCCGAAGCCCAGCGGAGCGCCTGGCGCATCTCGTACTTTTCGAACTCCTCCTTCAGCGCCGCCAGGTAGTTGCGCTCCTCGAACGCGTACTCCTCCAGGGCACAGCTGTCGAAGACGTCGTCCACCAGCCGCACCAGCTCCCGGGAGAGGAATGCCTGTTCCTTGTGTTCCAGGAGGAGCTTGCGGATCCGGGGGGTTCCCGCCTCGTCGATATGCCGATAGAGATTTTCGAGGGTATGGAACTGGTTGATGAGCTTGCCGGCGGTCTTGGGACCGATCCCGGGAACGCCGGGGACATTGTCGGAGCTGTCGCCGATGAGGGCCTGAAAATCGACGAAATCCCGGGGATGGACCCCGAATTTGTCCAGACACCCCTCCTCGTCCACCGATTTCTTCTTCACCCAGTCGTAGATGAAGACCCGCCGGTCGTCCAGGAGCTGGTAGAGATCCTTGTCGGAGCTGACGATTTTGGCCACGATCCCCTGCTCCTTGCCGCAGCGGGTCAGGGTCGCGATCACGTCGTCGGCTTCGTACCCTTCCCGGTTGAGGTTGGCGAAGCCCATCTTCTCCACCCACTCGATGGCCACGGGGAGCTGCTTCATCAGATCCTCCGGCGGCGGCGGACGGTTGGCCTTGTATTCCGGATAGATCTCGTCCCGAAAGGTCGGCCCCTTGCTGTCGAGGGCGAAGACGATATAGTCGGTGGCGTGCTCCTTCTGGAGCTGGTGGATGAAATTGATGAACCCCGTCAGGAGACCCGTGGGAAAGCCCTCGGAGTTTTTGAGAGGCGGCAGGGCGAAGTAGGAGCGGAAAAAGAAGGCGAAGGTGTCGATGATGGTGATGGTTTTCATGGAAGGATCTCTCCGATCTGTGCTTGTCGAAAGAAATTGTATCGTATCCCCACATTCGGGCCGGGAGATGATTCGAAATGAGACGGTCGGGACCGATCCGCTATAATTGCGCCAAAAAAAAGGATTTTCATGAGCCTCGAATCCCAACTCCGTGAACGTGCCGGGGAGCAATGCGAACTCTGCGGCAGCACCGACGACCTCCGGGTCCGGGAGATCCCTCCCGCCGACGGCAGCTCCGAGACCGCCATCCTGGTCTGCGCCGAGTGCGACCGCCTGATGGACGATCCCTCCGCCAACCCCAACCACTGGCACTGCCTCAACGAGAGCATGTGGAGCCCCGTCCCCGCCGTTCAGGTGGCCGCCTGGCGCATCCTCAAGGCCATCGCCCACGAAGGCTGGCCTCAGGATCTGCTCGATATGCTCTACCTGGAGCCGGAGGTCCAGGCCTGGGCCGAAACGGCCGGCGAAGAGGAGAGCGCTCCCGAGGTCCGGGACAGCAACGGCAACCTCCTGAGCGACGGAGACAGCGTCACCATCATCAAGGACCTTCCCGTCAAGGGAGCCGGCTTCACCGCCAAGCAGGGGACCAAGGTCTCCAACATCCGCCTCGTCCCCGACGATCCCACCCACATCCAGGG
>CAZGGT010000133.1:0-2763 GCA_964525335.1 uncultured Nitratifractor sp.
CACGCCCTGCACAACCTCCGGCGCGTGGGCCGGCTGAAGGGGAAGGAGATCGTCGTCACGAACCCCTACTTCGACCCCGATCTCCTGCGCCCCTGCCTCACGGGCACCCCCTACCGTCTGCGGCTTCCCCCTTCCTCCGCTCAATAGGGCATCAGATATCTCCCGTAGGCCCAGCCGCCCGCACACTGTCCCTCCGGTTCCCCGTATCGCAAGGCACAATACCCTCCCCGGCTGTAAAAGATCCGTTTCCATCGGCCCCGCGAAGCGCAAATGATCACACGGTCACCGGTATGAAGCTGATCGATCATGGTATAGCGGCTTCCCGGACCGCTGCGCACCGCCAGGAAATTGTCGCCGTAGGGATTGAGCCCGACGACGGTGGCCAGGTAGCAACCTCCCGCACATCCTCCGTAAAGCAGAGAGCATCCCAACGCCAGAGCGGCCAGCGTCTTTCTCATTTCCCGCTCCTTTCCTTGAGTGATCCTATGTGTATACTTTAATGGAAAAAGATAAAATCAATCTAAATCTATACGGCTCAGGCGGAGAGAGGCGCCGGTTCCGTCAGAGCGATCCGCCGGTTGATCCAGCTGTGGGACTGGATGGAGATCCTCCCCATGAGCGCGAAATAATCCAGGGCGATCCGGGCGTCGGTCTCCCCGGTTTCCCGGAGGAAAATGCGACCGATCTCAATCAGCTTCTCCAGGTATCGCCGGGCCGTATCCGGCTCGATCCGGGCCAGGCGGACACAGAGCAGGCTGAAGAGATATCCCTCCTCTCCCATCTGACGATCCATCTCTTCGGCGATAGAGAGAAGGTCTTTTTCGTCGAGGGTATACCCGACGACGCTCTCGATCAGTGCCTGTTCTCCGGGAGTGACGGTTCTGTCCCAGGCGGACAGATAGGCGAAGAGCCGAAACAGATCGAACCGGATGGATCCCACGGTCTGTTTGGATTCGAACTCCTCCGCCAAATCCTCCGTTTCATGACGCCGGGAAAATTCCTCCAGCATCTCCATGATCTCCTGCAGATGTCCGTCGATCTCCTCCACGACCCGCTCCTCCACTTCGGGAAGCGAACGGTCGTACGCCTCCAGGCTTCCATCGATCCGGCGTTCGAAAAACCATAGCGCCAAAATTCCGATGACGATGACGGTGGCGATCTCCATAATCATGTTCCCCTTTCTTTGTGTCTTATAGAGATCATAGGGAAGACGGCGAACGAAGAGAAGGGTGTTTTCCGCTCCGATCCCGGGGAGAAAACGACCAGTCGGAGCGAACGAAGCAGAGACGATCCCGTCTCCTTCCGTGCTCGGGCATCCCCGGAAAACGGCCGTGGGGGAGCTATGCCGGATCGAGATGCCCGATAGGACCCCCCGTCGGGGAGCCGGGCATCACGGATCGTTTCTCCCATCCATGTTATAATCCCCATATGAAAAAATATGGCGCGGCGCTTTTCTCTCTGATTCTCCTGCTCTGGATCTCCGGCTGTGGTCCCAAATACGACTACAGCATCCACAAACCCCCCGTGCGCTACCAAAAGCCCAACCGCAAAGCCCTCGCCGTCCTCCTGGACAAACAGTTGGGCAAGCCCTACGTCTGGGCCGAAGAGGGACCCGACGCTTTCGACTGCTCGGGACTGGTCTACTACTGCTACGCCAGCATGAACATGCAGGGAATCCCCAGGGTCGCCCGCAAGCAGGCCAAGGTGGGCGAACAGGTCTCCGTCAAGGACCTGAAATACGGGGATCTGATCTTCTTCGACACCACCCCCCGAAAAACCGGACAGATCACCCACGTGGGGATCTACGTCGGCGACGGGAAATTCGAGCACGCCGCCAACGAAAAAGAAGGGGTCAAAATCAGTTCCCTCTCCAAGCCCTATTATCGCGACCGCATACGGATCTGCCGCCGCTGGCTCCCCGAAGAGCCCCCCGCCGGCCCCGCCGCGTTCAAACCTCTCAAACCCATCAGGATCGCTTCGGGTGGCAACGAGTGCAAAAAGTGCTACAGCCTTCCCCAGAAGGTCACCGCCAGCTCCGGCGACTGGTACATCCAGGTGGGAGCCTTCCGGGGGACTCCCGACCCCAACTGGCTCGCCCATATCAAGGCCCTGGGCTACGACTACCGCTCCATCCCCGAAGAGGGCATGAAAAAGCTCCTCGTCGGCCCCTTCAGAAGCCGGGAAGAGGCCCTGGAGGTCCTGCCCAACGCGAAGCATGAATTCAATCCGGGAGCGTTTATTCGGAAAGTAACAGGGGACAAGTAAAAAGTAGGAAGTAAGAAGTAAAAAGTAAAAAGTAATAGATAATAGATAACGAGTAATTAGGTCAAAGTGAGGAGTGGGAACTCTGGAGGGAGGCTTTCCCACCGACACCCTCACCAAAAATCCAAAATCCAAAATCCAAAATCTCCAAAGGATCAGCCGTGTCCCGACTCTCTCCCAACGCTCCCTGTCCCTGCGGGAGCGGGCTCAAGTACAAAAAGTGCTGCCGTCCCTACCATCAGGGGAAAAGAGCGCCCGATCCGCTGACGCTGATGAAGAGCCGCTACAGCGCCTATGCCGCCGGGGAGGCGGCCTACATCCAGCGCACCACCCACCCGGAGCATCCCGACTGGAGCGAAGACCGGGAGAGCTGGCGGCGGGAGATCCTCGCCTTCAGCCGTGGGACGGAGTTTCTGGGGCTGGAGATCCTCTCCCATCGTCAGGAAGGAGCGGAGGGTTGGGTCCATTTTATCGCCCGGCTCTCCTCGGGGCCGATGGAGG
>CAZGGT010000134.1:0-22212 GCA_964525335.1 uncultured Nitratifractor sp.
CTTCGACAACCAGCTCGCCAGCGCCGACGAACTGAGCCGCGCCATCGCCGACCTGGCCGCCGCCAAAGCCCGCGTCGGCGCCCTGCGGGAGAGCCTCCGCGTCCAGCGGGCGAAACTCTGGCTCATGAGCGGGTTGAAGAGCTTCGAGAAGGCGTTGAAAAGTAAGAAGTAAGAGGTAAGAAGTAAGAGAGAGAAGAGCGGGGAAGGGATGGCGGTTTTTCCGAGGGAGGGGAACTTGTCGGGAGGGTGACATCCCCCTTGATAAACCTGTCAATTCATGTAAAATCACTCAACACTCACAGTCCTGCTTCTTTGATCGCTTCCGCCTGGGCGTGGGCGATGAGGGGGTCGATCACCTGCTCCAGGGTGCCGTTGTTCATCACGTCGTCGAGGGCGTAGAGGGTCAGGCCGATGCGGTGATCGGTGATGCGGTTCTGGGGGTAGTTGTAGGTGCGGATCTTTTCGCTCCGGTCGCCGCTGCCCACCTGGAGTTTGCGCTGGGAGGAGGTCTCCTCCAACTGTTCGCGCATCATCGCCTCGTGGACCCGGGCCTTGAGGATTTTCATCGCTTTGTCCCGGTTTTTGTGCTGGGACTTCTCGTCCTGGATCGCCACGACGATGCCGGTGGGGAGGTGGGTGAGGCGGACGGCGGAGTCGGTGGTGTTGACACTTTGACCCCCACAGCCGCTGGAGCGGTAGACGTCCATCTTGACGTCGTTGGGCTTGATCTCCACCTCCACATCTTCCACCTCGGGGATGACGGCGACGGTGACGGCGGAGGTGTGGATGCGCCCCTGGGTCTCGGTGGCGGGGACCCGCTGGACCCGGTGGGTGCCGGCTTCGTATTTGAGCTTGGAGTAGACGTTTTCTCCCTTGATGAGGGCGATGAGCTCTTTGTAGCCGCCGGCGGTGCCCTCCGAGGAGCTGACGATCTCCACCTTCCATCCCTGGCGTTCGGCGAAGCGCAGGTACATTTTGAAGAGGTCTTCGACGAAGAGGGCGCTTTCGTCCCCACCGGTTCCGGCCCGGAGCTCCAGGTAGATGTTTTTGTCGTCATTGGGGTCTTGGGGGAGCATCAGGATCTTGATCTCCTCTTCCAGTTCCGGCAATCGGGGCTCCAGCTCCGCCAGCTCCTCCTTGGCCAGCTCTCCGAATTCCGGGTCGGAGAGCATCTGCCGGTTCTCCTCCACCGCCTCGGAGATCTGGAGATACTCCCGAGCCTTCTCCACCAGGGGAGCGAGGGAGGATTGCTCTTTGCTCAGCTCCGTCATCCGCTTGACGTCGGTGGCGATCTCGGGAGTGCTCAGGAGGCGGTTGATCTCTTCGTAGCGGTCGATGAAAGGTTGGAGTTTCTCTCGGAACATCGGGCGATCCTGTCAGGAAGGTGTGTCACGCTCCGGCGGGAGGAACCGGAGGGATAAAAAGGTGTTTCGGGAAAGGGGAGGGTTAGGCGGCTTCGATGCTGTTGACCAGTTTGTGCAGGCGGCTTACCTTGCGGGAAGCGGTCTGCTTCTTGAGGAAGCCCTTGCTGACGTAGTGGTGCAGCTGCTTGTTGGCGATTTTGAAGGCTTCCATCGCCTTGGCCTTGTCTCCGGCTTCCGCCGCTTCGCGGACGGCGCGGATGATGTTTTTCATCCGGGTGCGGTAGTAGCGGTTGCGCTCGGTTTTCTTGATGGTCTGCTTGATGCGTTTCTTCGCGGACTTGTGATGTGCCATATCGACTTTCCTTTATCGGGTGAAAATTTGTATCTGAAATAGTCCGGCGCTTCACCGGGTCTATTGAGTGGGCGAATCCTACCAAAAAAAAGTTGAAACGGCGATGAAAAATCAAAGTTTTTTCTCCTTTTGGGTAGAATTAGAGTGATTTTTCACGGTGGCTCCAGTGCCGTCGGAGAGGAGTGTCGAGAATGATGAAAGAAAAACTGTTCGGAACCGACGGAGTGCGGGGCCTGGCGGGCCGGAAGGTTTCCGCTCCCGCGGCGATGCGTCTGGCGATGGCGACGGGGATCCACTTCCGCCCCATGAGCCGCACCAACCGTATTCTGGTAGGCAAGGATACCCGGCGGAGCGGATACATGATCGAAAACGCCATCGTCTCTGGATTGACGGCGGTGGGATACGACGTGATCCAGATCGGCCCGATGCCGACTCCCGCCGTCGCGTTTCTGACCGAGAGTATGCGCTGCGACGCGGGGATCATGATCAGCGCCAGCCACAACCCCTACTACGACAACGGCATCAAATTTTTCGATGCCGAGGGGAACAAGCTGAGCCGGGGCGTCGAAGAGAAGATCGAGGAGATCTACGAGGACGACGACGCGATCGAAGCGGGCCAGGTGACCGGCAAGACGATCGGAACGTCCACGCGCATCGCCCACGTGATCGGGCGCTACCTCGTCCACATCAAGAATTCCTTCCCCAAACACCTGGCGCTTTCCGATCTGCGTGTCGTGGTGGATTGCGCCAACGGGGCGGGGTACAAAGTGGCGCCCACCGTTCTCAGCGAATTGGGGGCCGACGTGGTGGTCCTGGGGGACGAGCCCAACGGCTTCAACATCAACGAGGGATGCGGGGCGATGCACCCGGAGTCTCTGGCCAAAGAGGTGGTCCGCTACCGGGCCGATGTGGGAGTGGCGCTCGACGGGGACGCCGACCGGCTGGTGATGGTGGATGAGCGGGGAGAGGTGATCGACGGGGACAAACTCATGGGAGTGCTGGCGGTCTACCTCAAGGAGCAGGGACGGCTCCAGAACGACGCCATGGTGGCGACGGTGATGAGCAACCAGGCCCTGGACGACTACCTGGCCGAACACGGCATCACCCTCTATCGCAGCGCCGTCGGGGACAAAAACGTCGTGGAGCTGATGCAGGAGAAGGGGTGCAACTTCGGCGGGGAGCAGAGCGGGCACATCATCTTCAGCGATTTCGCCAAGACCGGCGACGGGATCTCCAGCGCCCTCCAGGCCCTGGCCTACCTGGTCAGCAGCGGTCGACGGGCCAGCGAGGCATTCGACGCCTTCGAGCTCTATCCCCAGCGCCTGGTCAATCTCAACGTCTCCCGGAAACGACCGTTGGAGGAGATCGAGGGACTGGAGCTTCTCCGGGAGGAGATCGAAGGGGAGGGAATGCGTCACCTCTTCCGCTATTCGGGGACGGAGAACAAGATCCGATTGCTTTTGGAGGGGCGGGACGCCCGGCAGCTCGAAGAGATGATGGAGCGGATCGAAGCCTTTTTCCGGAGGGAACTCTCCTAGTGCGTCCCCGGGTGATCTTTTTTCTGGCCGCTTTGGGAACCTGGTGGATCGACCAGGGGATCAAGGAGCTTTTCCTGGCGGGATACGAGTGGCAGAGCCGCTGTTTCTCTCTGGAGCTCCATATGAATCGGGGGGTGGCGTTCAGTCTCTTCGCGTTTTTGGGCCCCTGGCTCAAATGGCTTCAGCTTCTGCTGATCGGGGGGCTGGGTGTATTCCTCGTCCGGGAGGGATGGCTCCGTCGGGAGCCGTTCGCACTGGGGATCCTCTTCGGGGCGGCCCTGGGCAACCTGGCGGACCGCTTTCTCCACGGGGCGGTGGTGGACTATCTCTACTGGCACTGCGGGTTTGACTTCGCCGTGTTCAACTTCGCCGACGTGATGATCGACCTGGGGGTGGCCTGGCTGCTCTGGAGGGCCTGGCGGGCACACCGGGAGGAAGGGGGATGATCCGCGGCGGCCTCGTACTCCTTTTGCTGGGATGTTTTCTGCTGTGGTCGGAGGATTATCGGATCGAGATCCGGCCGGCGGGAATGGGGGGAAAAGATTCCGGGGCGGTTCGCTTTCTGGATCAACGGGAGCTCCTGTTCGGGGAGGTCAAAGGTCTGCACTTCGCGGAGATCTCCGATCTGGCCTATCTGCCCGCACGTCACTGGTTGTTTATGGTCAGCGACAAGGGGAAACTGTTCCGTTTTCGGGCCCGTTTCGGTGAAAGGATCCGGGAGTTGGAGCCTGTGGCGGCGGAGAGGATCCGCAAAAAGAGCGGGAAAAAATTGAAAAAGTGGCGCCGGGACAGTGAAGGGCTCACCCTCGATGGACGGGGGAGGCTCTTTGTCAGTTTCGAGGGCAAACCCCGCATCGCCCGTCTGAGCTACGACGGGCGGATCTTCGCCTACCTTCCTCTGCCCCGGGCACTCGCATCGGCGAAAAATTTCCGGGGGGGAAACAAGGAACTCGAAGCCCTGGTCTGGCATTCCCGATACGGCCTGGTGACGGCGCCGGAGTATCCCCTCGCGACGGGTTCCGACAAAATCCAGACGCTCTACGCACTTTCGGGAAAACGTTGGAGCTATCGTCGGGGACGGGAACCCCACAGCGCCGTCACCGCCCTGGAGGTTTTGGAGAATGGCGATTTTCTTATCCTGGAGCGCGCCTACTCCGATCCTCTTTCTCCCATGGTGGTGACCCTCAAAGCGCTGGATCCCCGAAGCTGCGGCGGAGCGAAACTCTGTCATCCCCGAACCCTGTTGCGGATGGACAGTTCGCAGGGGTGGAAGGTGGAGAATTTCGAAGGACTGGCCCGGGTGGGGAAGAACCGCTTCGTGATGATCAGCGACGACAACGACAATTTTTTTCAGAAAACGGTATTGATTTATTTTGAGGTTGATAGTCGATAGTCGATAGTCGATAGTCGATAGTCGTTAGTCGATAGTCGTTAGTCGTTAGTCGTTAGTCGTTAGTCGTTAGTCGTTAGTCGTTAGTCGTTAGTCGTTAGTCGTTAGTCGTTAGTCGTTAGTCGTTAGTTCCTGGCAGATAAAATTTATCGAGCGATATCAGCTCTCAGCTCTCTGCTTTTCGCTTTCAGCTTTCAGCTTTCAGCTTTTGCATTGGGCATTGGGAGCAGCGGGTAAAATTTGTCGGGGGAAACCCGATCTAAGCTTTTAGCTTTTCGCTTTCCGCCTTTTCTCTCACACACCGAACCGTGACAGTATCCGAGCTGCCATGCAGCGGGGGCGGAGCCCTCCGACTCCGGGAGAACCTGATATGGTCTGAATGGTTTGTCAAACATCTTCGGAGGTTTGGGGATTTTTTGGAAGCGGAGGCCTCAGCCCCGAAGAACGCTGGGAAGCAACCCTGTCGCTCTAAACTCTAAGCTCTCCGCTCTCAGCTCTTAGCTTTAAGCTTTCCGCTTTCAGCTTTCTGTTTCATATTTCGGCAGCTTTTCCAGCAGTTCGGCGTGGATCGCCGGGGTGCCGGCGACGATGCCTTTGTCCCCGAAGCGGTAGGGACGGCCGTCCAGGTTGCTGACCGTGCCGCCGGCCTCCTGGACCAGGAGGATGCCCGCGGCGACGTCCCAGGGTTTGAGGTCGATCTCGTAGAAGCCGCCGAAGATGCCCCGGGCGAGGTAGGAGAGGTCGAGGGCGGCGGAGCCGAGGCGCCGGAAATCCTGGATTTGCGGCAGGAGGGTTTCGAAGGCCCGGACGACCCAGCGGTATTCGGGGCCGCGGTGGGCCTTGGCGTAGGGGAACCCGGTGGCGAGGAGGGTGTTTTGGAGGGGTCTGGGTTCCGGGCTCATCCGGAGTCGGGTCGTCCCCAGCCAGGCGCCCCGGCCCCGTTCGGCCCGGTAGCATTCGTCGAGAATGGGGTTGTAGACCACGGCGAGACGGGGACGGCCCGCCTCCCAGAGACCCAGAGAGACGGCCAGGTGGGGAAGTCCGTGGACGAAGTTGGTGGTGCCGTCGATGGGGTCGATGTAGAGGGCTCGATCCAGTTCGTAGCTTCCCTCGTAACTCTCTTCCCCTACCAGGGTATACCCGGGGAAGGCTTCGGCGAGACGCTCCATGAGCCGTGCTTCTACGGCTACGTCGTACTGGGTCACCAGATCCACCAGATCCTTGTGACGGACCTCCTTGCGACCGTGGTATCCTTCCCGGACGAGCTCTCCCGCTTCGCGGGCGACGGCTTCGAGACGTTCCAATTCTTCCATACTGTGATCCCTTTTACGCTCGGTGCTTTTTGCGGTCAAGTATAGCCCTTTCGCTATAATGCCTCCATGAACGCAAAGAGCTTTTCGGGGCTGATCTGGATGGTCGCGGTGATCGTCGCCATGGCGTGGCTGGGAAAAGAGGGATACCGTGCCGCCGTCTCCTACGAGGAGACGACCCGTCAGATGAGCCGGCTGATGGAGGCGGAGAATCTCGCCCATCTTCGGCTGAAAGAGTTGGCCAGTACGTTGACGTTCGGCTGGGTCAAAAACGATCTGAAGGAACGATTGGATCGGCTGGCGGAAAAGAAACGTCTGCTGCGGGAACGGACCCGGCGCCTGGCGCTACTCTTTGCCGGGGTCTCTTTGCTGGCGCTGCTGAGTTTCTTTTTGCTTTCGCCTCGACTCTATACGGCCCTGCTTTCCCTGGGGGCGCTGGTGGCCCTCGTCAACGGGTTGATCACACCGATTCTGATGATCGTAGTCCACAAAAAGGTGGAGTACCTGGGGGATGTGGTCCTCTCCTTCGAGTCCAAGGGGATTCTCGGTTCCCTTCACAGGCTCTATGAGGAGGGGAACCTGGCGGTCGCGGGAGTGATTCTGCTCTTTTCGGTGCTGTTTCCCGCCCTCAAGACCCTTTCGCTCCTTTTCGTCTCGCTTTTCGAGACCCGTCCCTTCGCCGCGGCGATGGTCCGCTTTTTCAAAGCGATCGGAAAATGGTCGATGTTGGATGTCTTCGTGGTGGCGCTGCTTCTGGTCTATCTCGGAAGCGGGAAGGGAGGGGTGACCCGCAGCGAAATCGAAATCGGACTCTATTTTTTCCTCGCCTATGTGCTGCTTTCGATGACGGCGAGTCTGGCGGCGGAACGGATGCTGAGGGAGGTGACGCCGAACGAGGAGGGGGCTTCCCGGATGCCGAAAAGGATCAGATGAGCATCTCCACGTCGTCGTGGTCCTGGAAGGCTTTGAAGAGTCGGTCGCGCTCTTCTTTGGATTCCACGTGGCAGCTGGCGTTGTAGCTGTGGTACTTGCCCGTCCGGGACGCGTTGCCGGGGGAGCAGAGGTGTTCCTTCTCCCCCATCACCTCCTTGACGGCGGCGTGGAGTTTCTCTTTGTCTTTGCCGATGAGTTTGAAGCCCCACTGGCGGGGATAACTCAGTTCCGCTTTTTCAATCTTTTCGTTGAAAGTCTCCACTCTTGCCTCCTGTTTTGGATTCGAGCCGGATTTCGCGGATGACCATCCCCTTGTCGATGGCTTTGAGCATGTCGTAGATGGTCAGCAGGCCGACGCTGACGCCGGTGAGCGCCTCCATCTCCACCCCGGTCCTGCCCGTCAGTTTCGCCGTGACGAAGAGCCGGAAGCCCGGGAGCTCCGGAAGCTCCTCGACTTCGGTCTTGACGGAGCTGAGCATCAGGGGGTGGCACATGGGGATGAGGTCGGGGGTGCGTTTGGCCCCCTGGATGGCGGCGATGACGGCGGTCTGGAGGACCGGTCCCTTTTTGGCGGTGTTGCGGACCACCGCTTCGTAGGCTTCGGGGGTCACTTCGATGATGCCGCTGGCGGTGGCGGTACGGACCGTCTCCTCTTTGGGGGTCACGTCGACCATTTTGGGCTGGTCGTTTTCGTCCAGATGGGTCAGGGTCATCCTGGGCTCCTGCTCGTATCGAATTTTCTTATTTCACTTTATAGAGAAAAAGATTATAGCACAGAAAGATGACGAAAAAACGAAGAAATGACGGAAAAAACGTAAGATTTAAGAATTGTTTCATCATCAAGCGGCTACACTTTCGCCTGAGGGTAAGGAGGTTGTTGTGACATATACCCTGATCAGACAGCTTGCCGGTGACGAGTCGTTGCTCCAGCAGCGGGCGTCCATCGTCGGCTACGCGGAGCGAAACCGGTTGACCCTCGAGAGTGAAATGATCGAGTTCGAACGGGCGGGACGTCCACTGAGGGATCGGAAAACGTTTCAGGATTTTCTGCACTCCCTGAAGGAGGGCGATATCGTCGTGATCGACTCCATCGAGGTCCTGGGCGAGACGATGGAAGAGGCGATCGTGGTGATCAACTGCATGTTGAGCCGCGGCGTCACCCTCCACATCGCCTCCCGGGGGCTTCAGGTGGAGAAGGAGACGGGCCTGGCGAAGATCCTCCCTCTCATCGTGCGTCTGGGGGAGATCCCCCGGACACAGGAGCGGGACAGCCGGGTCGGCCGACCCAAAGGGCGGCGTTCGGCTTCGAAGTTCGACGTCTACCTGCCCCGGATCATGGCGGGGCTCAAGGAGGACAAGAGCGTCAGCGCCATCGCCCGGGAGCTGGGCGTGAGCCGCAGCTCGCTCAAGGACTACATCGAATCAAGGCATCTCAAGGAGATACTGGACGACTCGTGGCTGGAACAGGCCAAACGGGACCATCGGATCGCGGAGGCGGCGGAGCCGGAGATGGCCTGCACGCTCGGAACGGATTCTTCCACGAAAACGTCATCATAAGAACAAAAGGAAAGACGATGCAAGAGGCAACACTCAATGCCGAGTCGGCTCCCCAGCCGAAGAAAAAGAAAAACATGGCCAAAGAGTACCTGAAAGGGTGGATTCCCTATCGGATCAAGCGCTATTGGACTTTCGGCATCATTACGGTGGTCGCCCTGGTCCTTCCCTGGATCCGGATCAACGGCAATCACTTCTTCCTGCTCAACTTCGACCATAAACAGCTGCATTTCTTCTTCGTGCGGTTCGATATGCAGGAACTCTACCTGATGCCCTTCCTGTTGATGCTGCTCTTCCTGGGGATCTTCGCCATGACCTCCGTGGGCGGCCGGGTCTGGTGCGGTTGGGCCTGTCCCCAGACCATCTTCCGGGTGATCTATCGGGATCTTTTCGAGACCAAGCTGCTCCATCTGCGCAAACGGATCAACAACAAGCAGATCGAACCCGATATGAGCAAGCCCGAGAATGTGGCCAAGAAGGCGATCGCCATCGGTCTGTGGTCGATCCTCGCGTTCATCGCCGCGGCGGACTTCATCTGGTACTTCGTTCCTCCCGAGGATTTCTTCAAATACATTCAGCATCCCGCCGATCACCCCATCATGATGGGGATGCTCATCGGAATCGCGCTCTTCCTGATCGCCGATATCGTCTTCATCAAGGAGAACTTCTGTATCTACATCTGCCCCTACAGCCGGGTCCAGTCGGTTCTCTACGACGACGACACCCTGATGGCGGTCTACGATCCCGTTCGTGGCGGGCACATCTACGAAGGCGAGGGGTATCAGCGCCACAAGGTGGTTCACTCGGTCAAAGAGCTTCATGAGCGGGAGCCGAACGCGGAGTGTACCGCCTGCGAGAGTTGCGTGAAGGTCTGTCCGACCCACATCGACATCCGTAAGGGGCTCCAGCTCGAGTGTATCAACTGCCTCGAATGCGTCGACGCCTGTACCAAGGTGATGGGAGCCCTGGGCAAACCTTCTCTGGTCCGATGGTCCAGCGAGCGTGAAGCGGTGCTCCACGAAGGCAAAACCCGGATCTTCCGGCCCAAGGTCATCGCCTACTTCACCGTCCTGGCGATCGTCCTGGTGGCGCTCTTCGTCATGGGAAGCAAAAAAGAGCACATGCTCCTCAACGTCAACAAAACGACCCGGCTCTACAAGATCCTGCCCAACGGAACGGTGGAAAACGACTATGTCTTCCTCTTCCAGAATACCGACACCAAGCCCCACAAATATACTTTCAAGGTGGTGGACCATCCCGAGATCAAGATCGTTCGGCCCAAAGAAGCCTTCCATCTTGGGGCCGGCATGAAGAAGAAGAAGGTGGTCGTGTTGAGCACCGACAAAGTCCTAGCCAAAAATGCCCGGAAGGATACGCCTATTCCCATCACCATCAAGGCCTATGCCGTCGACGATCCCAAAAAGATCGTCGTCGAGCGGAAATCGGTCTTCGTCTATCCCCGGATCGATATCCTGAAAAAGAAGACACGAAAGGAGGGGAACTGAGCCCGAAAACAGGTCCCTTTTTCTCCCACAATCTTCCTCCCTTCCGTTCCAAGGAACGGAGGGGTTTTTTTCGCTAAACTTCAATGGAATTATGATAATTATTAGTAAAACGAATAAGCAAAGGAGTCAACCATGCAAAACGAGAAAGCGAAAGTCTTGATTCTCGGGGGAGGGTTCGCCGGGCTCGAAGCGGCGATTTTCCTGCGGAAAAAGGGGTACCCCGTCACCCTGGTGAGCGATCGGGACTACTTCTATATCTACCCCACCTCCATCTGGATCCCCACCGGCGAGGCGAAATTCGAGGAGATCTCCGTCCCCCTCACAGAGCTCCAGGAGGCGCACGGCTTCGAACTGGTCATCGACGAGATTACCGAGATCGTCTCCAAAGAGCACAAGGCGATCGGGAAAAAGGGGGAGTATATCGGAGACTATCTGGTCATCGCCATCGGCAGCGGCAAGGTAAAGCACGAAGGGAACGAGCACTTCCTCTCCATCTGCGGCAAGCCCGAGGAGTCCCTCAAGATCAAGGAACGGATCGACGCCCTGATCCAAAAGGGAGGCGGCAAGATCGCCATGGGCTTCGGCGGCAATCCCAAAGACCCCAGCAACGTCCGGGGTGGTCCGGCGTTTGAAGTGCTCTTCAACGTCCACAACCGTCTCAAGAAACTGGGGATCCGTAAAAATTACGAGCTCACCTTCTTCGCCCCCATGGCGGAACCCGGCGCGAGGATGGGGCCCCAGGCCCTCAAGATGATGGACCTCTTTTTCCGCAAGCTCGACATCAAGCAGCGTTTCGGCAAAAAGATCAAACGCTTCGAGGAGGACGGCATCGTCTTCGAAGACGACAGCAAGCTGGAGAGCGACTTCACCATGTTCATTCCCGCCGGGGACGGGCATCCCGTCTTCGCCGATTCCGACCTTCCCCTCAACGAAGCGGGGCTGATCAAGATCAACGACTACTGCGAAGTGATGCACGATTTCGACGAGACTCCCGAGAAGTACAATGTCTTCGCCATCGGGGACTCCGCCGCCATCGACGGCCCCGACTGGAGGGCCAAGCAAGGGCACATCGCCGAAGTCATGGCCCGCAACGTCGCCTTCAACATCGATGCGATGGAGGAGGGAATCGAAGAGCGCAAGGGATATCTGGAGCACCTCAACATTCTCTGCGTCATGGACAGTGGCGACGGTGCCGCCTTCGTCTACCGCAACAACAAAGGGGGCAAGATGATTCCCATGCCGGTGGTCGGTCACTGGCTCAAGAAGGGCTGGGGCTGGTACTGCCGCAACTCCAAGCTCGGCAAGATCCCCCGCATTCCCGGTATGTGATTTCCCCGGAACAGGTGCTACCTTTCGTAGCACTTGATCAAGATCAATTTTTTCTCTCCCCAATTCCGACCAATTTACTCCGCTTTCGGCTATGATGATATCGGTTATTGCCTCTCGACAGGTAATAAAACATCAAATCAAACCTCATGAAAAAAGGATGCAATATGGCAACAGTAACGCTCAAAGGCAACGAGTGCAATCTCAGCGGTAACGAAGTCAAGGTCGGGGACAAGGCTCCCGAAGTCACCGTCGTCAAGTCCGACGATCTGAGCGAAGTGACCGTCGGAGGCGCCAAGGACAAAGCCCAGCTGGTGATCGTCGTCCCCTCCCTCGACACGCCCGTCTGCGCCATGGAAACCACCAAGTTCAACAATCAGGCTGCCGGGATCGACGGTCTGGAAGTGACCGTCGTCTCCATGGACCTCCCCTTCGCGGCCAAACGCTTCTGCTCCACCGAGGGGATCGAGAACCTGACCGTCACCTCCGACTTCCGCGACAAGGATTTCGGCAAGGCCTACGGGATGCTGATCGCCGACGGCCCTCTCGCCGGTGTCCTGGCCCGGGCCATCTACGTCATCGACAAAGAGGGCAACGTCGCCTACAAGCAACTGGTCCCCGAGATCACCGAAGAGCCCGACTATGAAGAGGCGCTCGAGGCCGCCAAGAAGGCCGCTGCCTGATTCGCCGCTCCGGCTTGTTCCGGAGCGATCTTTTCTCCGAAACCTCTCCCTTCAACACCCCTTCCCGCTCCCTTCGTTTTGGATTCCGGATCTATGGTACAATCCGACCAAAGAATCTTCCCAATAAAAGGACAGAATCGATGACCGTTCATAGAATGTTGAAGGCGGCCTCCGTCGCTCTCTCCGTCGCTCTTTTGGCGACGGGATGCAGTCTTTTCGCCCCCCATGAGAAACGGGAGGTGGGGAGGTACCCTCTGACCAACTGCAAAAGTGGAGGCAGTGAACTCAAAGGGATCCGTGTCGACCGGATCCTGGTACGCAAGTCGGGACACAAGATGTACCTTTACCACAACGGCAAAGTGATCGAAACCATGCCGGTCTCCCTGGGGAAAAACGCCTCCCAGGGGCCGAAAGTCAAGCAGGGAGATTTCCGCACCCCCACCGGCAAATATAAAATCGTCGGCAAGCGCTGCCATCCGATCAAATACCGGGCTCTCTACCTGAACTATCCCAACGAGAAGGACAAGGAGCGTGCCAAGAAACTGGGGGTAAAACCCGGAAATCTGATTACCATCCACGGCCAACCCTACTGGAACCGGGACGGGCACGGAGATGCCTATACCCTGAGCCATGACTGGACCAACGGCTGCATCGCCGTAACCAACAAAGACCTGGACTACCTCTGGCAGCATGTCCCCATCGGAACGCCCATCGAGATCCAGGATTGACGCCGCGTGCGTTATACGCCCAAACAGATCGAAAAGTATCGCCGCCAGAAATACATCGCCCATCTTGAGAAGATCGGCAAAAACCTCTTCCGGATGTTCCGGGATTCCGGGACCGGCTCCGAAAAATTTCTCGAACGTTTCGACGAACTGATGGATCGCCTCGACGACCTGGAGAAGATCCGTCTCGACAGCGAATACCTTCGCCAGAGCGAGGCCCACTACCGCACTCTCCACAAACGGATTCACGACGAACCCTTCGATGACGAAACCCTCGACGCCATGCGCGAAAGCGCCATGAGCGATCTCAACCGCCTTCAGAAGATGAAAAATCGCAGCGGGTACCGGAAAGAGAAACACCGGGAGCGGGTGCATCGGGATGGGTGGGAGTGAGGAGTGGGTAGTGGGTAGTGGGTAGTGGGTAGTGGGTAGTGGGTAGTGGGTAGTGGGTAGTTTCTGGCGGATAAAATTTCTCGATGGAAACTCTCATCGCTCTTAGCTCTCCGCTCTAAGCTTTCGGCATTGGGCATTGGCTTTCGGGTGGGAGGGTGAGAAGGTGAGAGGGTTAGAGGGCGGGGAGTGAGCCTGGCTCTAGGCTCTCCGCTCCATGCTCCCCGTCCCTGTCGGCTGTCAGGAGGAGGAAGAAGGAGCGTTTGCCGACGGGAATAGGAGAGTGTCTGAAAAATAGATGGAAATTCAGGAGGTTAGAATGGATGGGGGTGTTCACGATGGTGGACCCTACCGGGATCGAACCGGTGACCTCCACGCTGCCAGCGTGGCGCTCTCCCAGCTGAGCTAAGGGCCCTTCCAAAGAAGTGACGGCATTATAGCCGAGGGAAGTTTAAATAAACTTGAAACCTCGGGGGGTTCAGGGCCGGAGGACGAAATATTTCTGGGCCTCCGCTTTGGTGGCGAAGGGTTCCGCTTCGATCGTCTCGTCGCCCACCCTCACCTCGTAGCGTCTTCCCGGTTCGCTTTTGCCGTAGGTGAGGGCGATGCGGGCGGCCAGGGCTTTGTCGGCCTCCGACGCCTCCCGGTGGAGCAGGGAGTAGGGGCCGGTCACCGGGAGACGGAGGGGGATGTAGTCGGGGTTGACGATCTTCAGGAGCGCTTCGTTGTCCTCTTTGTGGCGGCCGACCACCAGCTTGGCCCCGTCGGGGAGGCGGAAGTGGCGGCCGTACTTGAGGAGGTCGATGTCCTCGACGCCGAACTCCTCGTGGGCGATGAAGTCCCGGATCTTCGCCGCGTAGCTCGGCTCGGTGAGCAGGCAGCCACCGCCGGGGCTCTCGTAATCCTCCCAGCCGTAGGCCGCCGCCATCGCCAGCTGCCGCTCCCGCCCCCGCCCGTTGATGTCCAGGAGCTTCTCCCGGTCGACCCATCCCTCGAGTTCGGGCTTGGTGGGTTCCAGGAGCTTGGCGGAGAGGGGGCGGAGGATCAGCTTGTCCTCGTTGTCCCCGGCGAGTTTCTGCACCTGCTTCAGGGCGTCGGGGCGCTGGCTCATGGGGCGCTGGCCCACCACTTCGCCGGTGACGAGGAAAGAGGCCCCCAGTTCAGGCATCATCGCCCGGGCGATCTTGAACATGTAGCCGTGGCAGTCGATGCAGGGGTTGAAGTTTTTCCCGTAGCCGTAGACGGGATCGAAGAGGATCTTCTCGATGTACTCCTCCCGCACGTCCACCAGGAGAAACTCCGCTCCCGCCAGCTCCGCCCGCCGTCGGAGCTGCTCGCGGACGTCCCCCTTGCTGCCGAAACCGATGTAGACGTGCAGGGCGGTCACGTCGATCCCCTGTTCGGTCATGAGTTTGACCGCCAGCATACTGTCGAGGCCGCCGCTAAAGAGGGATATCGCTCGCATAGGGAACCAGTTCTCCTTTCCGAAGTCGCGGAAGTATATCGGTTTTGATCTTCCGGATCAAATAGCTCTTGCGGGCGAAGGGAAGCCGGGGATCCCGGCTCAGCTCCTGAAGTTTTTTGCGGTAGAAGATCTCCATCTGGGTACAGAGCGCCCGGTGGAACTCCTCTTCGGGCAGAGGGTGGACCTGTTCGTCCAGGGCGATGCGCAGGAGCCGGGGGTGCTCCCGGTTTCCGGCGGCCAGGGCCTCTAGGGCCTCCCGGTACTCCCCCGCCATCTCGGGATGGATCAGGTCCAGCACGTCGTCGATGAGCCGCTCCTCCTCCAGGAGGGTCCGCAGGATCGCCTGCCAGGCGGGATCCTCCTTCCGCTCGTCGAAACGTTCCCGGGGAGTTCGGCGTCCGCTCTCCCGCTCGGCGAAAAGCGCCGGCGCCACCCCCAGGATTCCCGCCGCCTGGGGGAGAACGCTCTCCCGGACGATGGGGCTGAGCCCCCGGAGGAAGCTGCGCATCTCGTCGAAGGCCCGCTCCTTCTCCCTGGGGTTGGCCAGGTCGTGGGAGGCGGCGATCCGCTCCAGGACGAAGGGGATCAGGGGCGTGCCCCGGTGGAGAAGCTTTTTGAGCCCCTCCAGGTCCCCCTGCCGGACCATGTCGGCGGGATCCTGCCCCCCGGGGAAGAGGACCACGGAGCCTTCGAAGCCGTGGGAGCTCAGGAGCCGGGCCGCTTTGAGGGCGGCGGCGACCCCGGCGCCGTCCCCGTCGTAGGCGAGGATGATCCGGGGCTCTCCTTTGCGCAGGAGGGGGAGGTGCTCCTCGGTCAGGGCGGTTCCCAGGGTCGCCACGGCGGTCCTGAATCCCGCCTGGTGGAGCATGATGACATCCAGGTAGCCTTCGCAGACGATGAGCTCTTTTTGGCGGTAGATATTCTCCTTGGCCCGGTGGTAGCCGTAGAGGAGGCGGGATTTGTTGAAGAGGCGGGTCTGGGGGGAGTTGATGTATTTGGCGGGGTGGTCTCCCAGGGTCCGTCCCCCGAAGCCGACGATGGCCCCGGCGGGGGAGTAGATGGGGAAGGTGACGCGGCGGTTGAGGCGGGCGTAGTAGTCTCCCCGCTCTCCCCGGGCGACGATGCCCGCTTCGGCCGCTTTGGGGAGGGGGATGCTGCGGGAGCGGAGGAAGGCCATCACCTGGCCGCCGTCGGGAACCCAGCCGATGCCGAAATCCTCGATGGAAGCCTGGGTGACCCCCCGTTCCCGGAGGTAGGCCTGGGCGTGGGGCTCCCGGTCGAGGTTTTCGCTGTACCAGCTCTGCATCAGCTCCAGGACCCGTTTGGCTTCTCCGTATTCGCCGCTGCCTTTGGTGTAGCGGAGGGAGAAGTTGTACATCGAGGCGATCTTCTCGATCGCTTCCGGGTAGCTGAGCTTCTCGTACTCCATGACGAACTTGATGGCGTCGCCCCCGACGCCGCAGCCGAAACAGTGGTAGATCTGCTTGGCGGGGCTGACGTTGAAGCTGGGGGTCTTCTCCCCGTGGAAGGGACAGTTGCATTTGTAGTTTGCCCCGGCCTTCTTGAGCTCGAGGTAGTTGCCGATGACGTCCACGATGTCGATGGACTGTTTGAGGGCTTCGATGGAGGCGGGATCAATCATGGGAGGATTATAGTGTATCGCGGCAGGCTTGTCGAGACCCCCCCTATCGGCCCATGGCGCCGAAGTCGAAGCGTTCCTGGGTCGCCCGGACGTGGCGGTAGAGCTCCCAGGCGCGGTAGACGGCTACAAAAAGTGCGCCGAAGCCGAGTAGGAGGAGGCCCCCGGCGACATGCCAGAGACCGGGAGTGAACCAGGCGGCGGCGAGGGCGGTGAAAAGGGCCGTCAGATGCAGGGCCAGGTGGCGCATGGCGAAGCGGGGGTGGATCACTTCGTGCATCAAGGGGGCGCCGAAGTAGCCCTGGGCGTTGAGGTGGAACCAGACCAGGAAGGGGACGATTTTGTAGCTCATGGCGAAGACGACGCTGAGGGCGAAGGCGGCGAAGAGGGCGTAGAGGCTTTCCTCCAGGGCGGCGGGGAGGCCGACGAAGTTGCGGACGACGATGAGCAGGGCCGCCAGGGCCAGGGAGGCCATCCCCGTCCGCCAGAACCAGACCGTGGCGTCGGCAAGGGGGCGCTGGCGCTGGGAGAGGCGCCGCAGGGTCAGGAGGGCGTGGGCCAGGAGGAGCAGGGCGACGAGGGACTCCAGGGAGGGGATCGCCGCGGGCAGATGAAGGGCGGCGATCAGCTCCAGGGTCAGCAGCCCGGTCAGGGCGAAGGGCATCCGGCGGGCGTAGGCCTTGGGATAGGCGGGGGTGACGTAGAACATTTCGATCACCTGGAAGCTCACCGAGACGATGAGTAGGGCGATCCAGCCGAAGAGCCCCAGTCCCAGGTGGAGCTGGCGCAGGGCCAGCAGGTCCCCCCGGGCGGTCCATCCCCCCATCATCGCCGCCAGCCAGACCCCGACCAGGAAGAGGAGCAGGAGGTTGTAGAGGGCGAAGCCCATGCCCCGGGAGGAGGGAGAGTGGTCCCGAAGGGCGTAGAGCCGCCGGAGCATCGCGACGCTCACGGGCAGGAGCCCGGCCCCCAGGAGCAGGGCCGCCAGGAGGTAGAGAACGCCCGACGCGGTGGCGAAGGCGCCCAGGAGCAGCAGGGTTCCGGCGATCAGGGGCCACTGGCTGCGGATCGCCATGAGCACCGGCTCTCGAAACGCGATCCCCGCCAGGACCGGGAGCATCTGGAAGAGCGCTCCCAGCATGAACGAGAGCATCACCCCCAGAGTCAGAAGGTGGGTCAGGATCAGCCCCGCCGGGGCCGCGGGATCGACCGCCTCGGGTCCCCGCCAGAGCAGCCATCCCCCGGCAACGACGCCGAAAAGGCTCCCGGCGAGGAAAAAGCGCAGCACCACCGAGATCGGCGGCGCCTGGTCGAGGGAGAGTCCGCTGTTCTGGAACATGGTGGCTCCTTGGGAGAGTGTTGAGTTTTAAGTGCTGAGTGTTGAGAAGGGTTGACAAATTCTATCAACCCTGTAAACTTCTTACTTCTTACTTCTTACTTCTTACTTCTTACTTCTTACTTCTTACTTCGCTATTCCGCCGCCACGCTTTCCGCATCGAGGAGCTCCCGCAGATCCGTTTCCCGGTTGGGGGTGATGAGGATGTGCCACTCCTCCTCCCCGGCGCGGTGGCTCAGGTGGTTGAGGCGGTGTTCCCGGGCCAGGGCGATGAGGGGGAGCGGTTCTTTGCGGTGGAGCATGTAGAGATATCCCTCCTCGTCGAGTTCCCGCAAAATGGTAATGGCCCGTTCCAAAGGTTCGGGGTGCTCCATCGAACGGGCGTCGAGAAAGTTCCGTTTCACAGCTCCACCTTCTCCATCTTCTCCACCAGTTCGCCGGTTTCGGCCGGGGGCATGACCCGGTCGCACATGGCGTAGAGCATCTGCTCCTCTTTCATGTTGTGCTGCTGGAGGAGGATCATCATCGACTCGGCCAGGGAGAGGTAGGCGTCCCGGTCCCGTTTTTCTACCGCGTCGGCCATCTTGCCGACGAGCCCCCGGACCTGATCGTGCTCGAAGCGCATCACCTGGGTGGGGCCCTCGGTGGAGCCGGTCTTGGCTTCGAAGGCGGGGAAGAGCTCCTCTTCCTCCTTTTTGAAGTGTTTCAGGGTTTCGTTGGCGAATTCGAGAAACTTCTTCTCCGCTTCTACCCAGTCGCCGGAAGCGGCGAGTTTTTCCGCCTCGGCGAAGAGGCTGTCGCAGGCGCGGTGTTCATGGGTGAGGTAGTTGGATATCTGCATCGTTGCACTCCTTGTGTCGTCGGGATTCAGTCGTCGCGCCGGGTGATGACGGCGATCCGGGACCAGAGTTCCGGGGTGGTAAGCATCGCTTCGACCCGCCCCTGCCAGAGGGCCCGGAAACGGGCCTCCTCTTCGGGGAGCGCCTCGCCCCGGAGGGCTTTTTGCATCAGGGGCATCATCTCGGGGGAGCCGCCCACGACGGAGGTGTCGAGGCGAAGGCTCACGGAGGCGCCGGTGTCGAGGCGGGTGAGCCGCAGGTCGCCCTCGACGTCTTCGACATGATAGTGGAGCAGTCCCCGGCGGCTGAAGTGGCTGCCGATGCCGGCGAACCCTCCTTCGTCCCCGGCGCCGCAGATGTAGGAGACGACGTTGCCGATGACGCCGGTGACTCCCTCGTCTTTGGGGGAACGCATCTCCACCCGGATCCGGCTGCGGGCAGGGAGGGCGTCGGGGCCGTAGAGGGCGTCGAGTCCCTCCTTGGCCATCAAAAAGGCGCCGGCGACGGTGGGGCAGGAGTGGCCGGCGAGTTTGACGCAGTCGAGATAGTCGATCTCCACGATGCCCTCTTCGAAGGCTCCCAAAAAGGCTCCCAGGGGATCGTAGAGGCGAAAGCGGGGTGCGGTTTTGAAAAAGTCGGGTGTATTCATTGCATGGTTCCTTGGTTCCTGACGGGAAAATTCGTTACGCCATTGTAACGCAAGCGGGCAAGGAGGAAAATGACTCCTGTCAATCCTTTCAGTATTTTATGATAAAATTCCTTCGAAACCGGACAAAAATACTCAGAATTAAAAGGAGAGACCATGATGCAGGGAATGCCTCAACCCGCCTACTACATCTTCAAGTGCCAGCAGAGCGCCCCTCCGGGGATGCCCAAACCCAGCTGCGTGCGCCACGACGACCCCGAAAGCCAGCAGCTCTTCCAGTATCTGGCCCAGCAGTTGATGATGAAAGGGATCATCGGGACGGTCCAGCCGGTTCAGACCGGTTGCCTGGGACGCTGCCAGCAGGGGCCCGTGATGCTGGTCGAGCCCGGCCACACCATGTATGTGGGACTGACTAAGGAGAAGATCGATCGGATCATCGAGGAGCACATTCTCGGCGGCAAGGTGGTCGAAGAGTATGTGATCCCCGAAGAGTTTTGGGGTGAGCCGATCGCTCCCGCGGCGATGGCCCAGTAGCGAGCGTGGGAAGGGGAGAACCCTTCTTCGCTATAATCGGGAGTCCGAAGAAGAGCGGAATGCGTTCCGTTCTTCTCTGAACTCGCGGCTACAGGCCGACAGGGGAGTGAACCTCATGCAGATCACGATGCTTCACAGCAAGATCCACCGGGCGACGGTCACCGACGCCAACCTCAACTACGTGGGATCCATCACCATCGATCGGGAGCTTCTGGAGGCTTCCGGGATGCGGGTGGGACAAAAGGTCGATATCGTCGACATCAACAACGGCGAGCGCTTCAGCACCTACATCATTCCCGGAGAGCGGGGCAAGCGGGAGATCTGCCTCAACGGCGCCGCGGCGAGGAAGGTCCACGTCGGCGACAAGATCATCATCATCGCCTACGCGCTGATGGAAGAGGAGGAGGCGGAGCGTTTCCGGCCCAGGATCGTCCTTCTCAACGACGACAATACCATCGCCCAGGCCTTCGAGGGCCTGGAGTAAGGAGTCACGATGTTCGAAGGTCTGGACCTCAACAATATGGGGAAGATGATGGAGCAGATGCAGGCCAAGGCCCGGGAGCTCCAGGAGAAATCCAAAGAGACGGTTCTCACCGCCAAGGGAGGCGGTGGAATGGTGCAGGTGAGCGCCAATGGTCTGGGAGAGATCGTCGACATCACCCTCGACGATTCGTTGCTGGAGGACAAGGAATCCCTGCAGATTCTGCTCATCAGCACCCTCAACGACGTGCTCAAGATGGTCGAAGACAACAAAAAGGCCCAGGCGATGGGGATGTTCGGGGGGATCAACCCCTTTGGCGGGGGCGCATGAGCCCTGCCGAGGCGACGGCCGCTCTGCTGGAGGCGGTGGAGCGGGACAACCTGGTGGCTCTGCGGAAGATCCTGGAGAGCGGAACGGTCGATCTCGACGGAGAGGTGATCATCGGGGAGGAGTACGACCTGGACGAACCCGACGAGATCCCCCTCCTTTTTTACGTCATTCAGAAGGGAATCTCCCCGGAAGCCCTGGAGATGCTGCTGGAGGCGGGGATGGATCTGCACTTCGTCAACCGCGAGGGGCTCGGGGCCCTGGATGTCGCCATCAAGTACCGCCGTCCCGAGATCGTCCGTCTCTGTAAAGAGCGGGGAATCAGCCTCACGACGACCCGGCGCAAAAGCGGCATGACGCCTCTGATGCTGGCGGCGGCTTTCAACGATACGGAGATGGTGGAGTATCTCCTGGAGGAGGGGGCAGAGCTCAACGGGGTCGACAGCTACGGCATGACCGCCCTGGACTATGCCCGGAAGATGGGGCAGAAACGCGTGCAGGAGCTCCTGGAGGCACGGGGGGCGAAGTACGAGCTTTATCGGGATGGCTGACGAAATGGATGGAGAAGAAGGAAAGCCGGGTGGCTTTTCCTTTTCCGAGTCCGGGATGGACGCCGCCTTGCGGCGGGATCTTCTGCGCTCAACAGTAGAAAAAAGGGGAAGGAACATAAAAAGAGGAAAACAAGGGAAAAACTCTTTTTATGTGAAAAACAAAACAAGGAGTCTCGGAAGGCCGGCCCGCACCAACCTTCTGATAGTGCCAGTATAGGGCAGAGTTCTAAACCATCGGCCAATCGGGGGTAAATCAGTGGTTAATATCTCGAAAAAAGTGCAAAAAATGCTCGATTTTCTTCCCGAGGAGCTCGAAAACGGTTTCCTCTGCGGGATCGACGAGGCGGGGAGGGGACCGCTGGCGGGCCCGCTGGTGGTGGCGGGAGTGATCCTGAAAGCGCGGATCAACGGTTTGGGAGATTCCAAGGCGCTGACGGAGGAGAAGCGGGAACGGCTCTATCCCCGTATCCTGGAGCGGAGCCGCCACCATCTCGTCGTCATCGAGGCGGGGGAGATCGACGAGCGGGGACTCTCCCGCTGCATGCGGAGGGCGCTGGAGGAGATCGTCGCCCGGCTGGGGGAACCGGAGGTGCGCTTTCTCTTCGATGGCAACAGCTCTTTCGGTGTCCCGGGAATCGCCACCCTGGTCAAGGCCGACGGCAAGGTCCCCGAGGTGGGGGCGGCCAGCATCCTGGCCAAGGTGACCCGCGACCGCCTCATGGTGGAGTATGCCGCACGCTGGCCCGAATACGGGTTCGAGAAAAACAAAGGGTATGGAACCGCCGCCCACCTGGAGGCGATCCGCCTTCACGGGCTCTGTCCGATCCATCGGCGGAGCTTCCGCAACGGAACGGAGCGGGAAGTCGGGCGGCCGACTCTTTTCGGGGAGCACTGAAGGCGAAGCGCCGAGAGTGTAGAGCGGAAAGCGAAAAGCTGCAAGCGAAGAGCAGAGAGCCCAGAGCGGTAGTCCTTCAAAAATTTTTCTCCACTGTTATCACTGCCCAATGCCGAAAGCTTAAAGCGAAAAGCTAAGAGCGGAGAGCTTAGAGCGAAGATCTCTCCACCTTCCCACCCTGATGCATGGCTTTTTCAGCCTTTTGCCCGCGGTTCATCGTTCTCCGGAAGCTTTCGCTCCTCTTCATCCTCCTCCTCTTCCCGATCCAGGATGTAGCAGAAGCGCAGACCGTGGAGGAAGATGGCCCAAGAGATGTAGATCCAGAGGAAAAAGAAGAGCAGCGTGCTCAGTCCGCCGTAGATGCTGGTGTAGGTCTTGTTGTAGGTGATGTAGAAGATGAAGCCGCTTTTGGCCAGGTACCAGATCAGG
>CAZGGT010000135.1:0-12940 GCA_964525335.1 uncultured Nitratifractor sp.
TTGGCGCCGTAGATGATCTCCTTGGAGCTCAGCAGCCGCAGCTCCCGGTCGAGGATCCGGAACCCTTCGTCCTCCTGGTCGGGGAAGGTGGCGGCGGGCTGTCCCTCTTCCAGGTGTTTCATCAGCGCCTCGGCGACGGGGAGCTGGAGTTTGGCCTCCCGGTCGTTGCCTTTGGCTTTGCGCTGGAGGGCGGCGATGCGCTTCTCCAGGCTCTCCATGTCGGCCAGGAGCAGCTCGGTCTCGATGATCTCGATGTCGCGCACCGGGTCGATGGAGCCCTCGACGTGGGTGATGTTTTCATCTTCGAAGCAGCGGACGATCTGGAGGATCATCTCGGTCTCCCGGATGTTGGAGAGAAACTTGTTGCCCAGCCCTTCGCCCTTGCTGGCCCCTTTGACCAGGCCGGCGATGTCGACGAAGTCGAGGGTGGAGTGCTGGATGCGCTGGGGGTTGACGATCTTGGCCAGCTCCTCCAGGCGCGGGTCGGGGACGGGGACCACCGCCTTGTTGGGTTCGATGGTGCAAAAAGGGTAGTTGGCGCTCTCGGCGTTTTGCGCCTTGGTCAGTGCGTTGAAGGTGGTGGATTTGCCCACGTTGGGGAGGCCCACCAGTCCGATTCCTAAGCCCATGTCATGTCCTTGTCAGTAAGAGAAATTGGCGCAATTATATCGAAAGAGGGTTCACGCTCCCGATGGGTGGGGTGGGATTGTTGTAAAATAGCCCGAAAAAAGGCGTGCCATGGTCGGACAGGACCGGATCTCTTTTTACTTTTTCTATCTGAGCGCGTTGGTGGTGATCGTCGCCGGGCTCAAGATGGCGGCCCAGGCGGTGATCATTCTCTTCCTTTCCATCTTCATCGCGTCGATTCTGACTCCCCTGATGTTGCGGCTGGAGCGCTGGGGGGTCCCGCGTGTCGCGGCCTTTCTCCTGCTGCTTCTGGTGCTCATCGGGCTTCTCTTCGTCCTGGTGACGGTCCTGGTCAACTCCTTCGAGAGCTTTCTGCGCAACCTGCCCCTCTACGAAACGAAGTTTCGGGAGCTGGCGGTCCACTGGAGCGGAATGCTGGGAGACATCGGCGTCAAGGTGGATCCCGATCTGCTCCTGGAGAGTCTGGACCTGCGGACCTTCGTCGCTATGGGGGGCAAGGCGGCGGGGAACGTGGGAATCTTCCTCTCCAAGGCGGTGCTGGTGCTCATCGGGGTCTCCTTCATCCTTTTCGAGGCGCCCCATTTCGGCAAAAAGCTCGAGACCATTTTCCGGGGACGTCCCGAGGCGATGGCCAATGTCGAACTCTTCGGCCGCACGATCCAGCAGTATTTCAGCATCAAGACCTTCACCTCCATGCTCACGGGGCTCGCCATCACCGGGACCCTGGTCTTTTTCGGGATCCAGTACGCGGCGCTCTGGGGCTTCCTGGGCTTTCTGCTCAACTTCATTCCCGTCGTCGGCTCCCTGCTGGCTGCGATCCCGGCGCTGCTCCTGGCGCTTTTCTACAAAGACCCGATGACGGTGCTCTGGCTGGTGATGGCCTATCTCCTCATCAACAATCTCATCAGCAACGTCCTGGAGCCCAAGATCATGGGGGAGGGGCTGGGACTCTCCCCGGCGGTGATCTTCTTTTCCCTGATCTTCTGGGGCTGGGTCCTGGGGCCGGTGGGGATGTTTTTGGCGGTGCCGCTCACCATGACCCTCAAGATCGCCCTGGACAGCCACCCCGATACCCGTTGGCTGGGGATCCTTCTCTCCAACCTGAAACGTTCGGAGTGAGGGCCTTTGCCGACAGCTTGAAGGTCTCACTATCGGATGAATGTTCCCGCCGTCGATCCGGCTCTACCAAGCTCTTTTGCATTTCGTATAATCCAAAGAGTAGCCGAGCTTTTTATACTTCTCTTTGGAGATTCGTTCGGCTTCTTCTTGGCTGCTTGCTTTGACGTTCAAAAATCCTCCCGTCGGTTTTCCGTCGACATATCTATAACAGACAAAATTTGTGGCAAACGCTATTTCACCGACAAGCACCAGAGACAAAATCAGCGGTATTTTTTTCATCGAGTAGACCTCCTTTGTACATTGATGAGAAATTATAATATGAAATGTTTACCCTCTCCATCTCGGTATCGATCAGTGGGTACGGACTGCTTTTTCACCGTTTTGTCGAAAGGGGGCGTCTCGTTTTTGACGAGTTTTGGCTGCCGGGAGGCTTCGCCGGGGAGCAACCGGTGATGGAGCTTGCGGGTGCCGGTCCTCAGAGAGAGATCCGGGAGAGGGCTCCTCCTTCGTCGAAAAGGAAGGTTTGGGCTTTTCCGTTTCGTTTGGCGGCATAGAGAGCGATGTCGGCCTGATGGAGCAGGGGATCGATGGCTTCGGGGGGATGGGAACCGTCCAGGAGGAGCAACCCCGCACTGACGGTGTAGGGCAAAGGAGTCTCTCCGTAGCGCGGGGGGTGCTCCGCCAGGCTTCGATGGAGGCGGGCGGAGAACTTCCGGGCACAGGGGGCGTCGCAGCGGGGAAGGAGAAGGGCGAACTCCTCCCCTCCCATCCGTCCGGCAAGGCCCTCCGGGGGGAGGAGATCCCGGAGCAGTCCGCCGAAGTGGCTGAGGACGGCATCGCCGGCGGCGTGGCCGTGGCGGTCGTTGATCTGTTTGAAGTTGTCCAGATCCAGGAGAATCAGGGCGAAGGGAGTTTCCGGAGAAGAGGTCGTGAGGCGCTCTTCGGCACGTTGGAGAAAGGCCCGGCGTCCCAACAGACCCGTGAGCGTGTCGTAGTTGGCCAGATAGCGCATCCGCTCTTCCATCCGGTGGAGCCGGAGGAAGAGGTCGATGGCGAAGAGACTGACGGGAAAGATGATGATCAGGGTGGAGAGCAGGGCGATGGTGAGGATCTGTCCTTCGTCGGTGTCGACCCCGTAGTGGCGATAGACCAGCAGGAGGAGTCCCGTGGCCATGAGGGAGAGCAGGAGGGTGATGCCCGTGGTCAGCAGGGCGGAGCGCAGCAGACCGTGACGGACGAGAAAGCTGCGGAGTCTCGGGGGGACGAGCTCTTCGAATTCCGGGGGAGGGGTGGAGATTCGGGAGGGCATGCCGGCGACCTAGAGGGAGGCGAGGGTGTGGTGGAGGAAGATTCCCAGCAGGACCAGGAGGCTGATGCCCGCCGGTTTGGAGTACATCCGGTTGGCGGTGATGAAGACCAGCATCAGGGTCGCGGCGATCATGGTCCCGATGTCGAAGAGATAGCGGCTCATGTCGAGCTTGAGGTCGTTGACCACGGCGGCGCTGCCGAGAACCACGGTGATGTTGGCCATGTTGGATCCGATGATGTTTCCGATGGCCATGTCGGCCTTGCCTTTGAGGGAGGCGACGATGGAGACGATGAGCTCGGGCATGGAGGTGCCCAGGGAGATCATCACGATGCCGATGACCCATTCGCTGACCCCGAGGCTTTTGGCGATGCTCGATGCGCTTTCGACGGTAAACTCGGCTCCCACGAGCACCAGGAGGAGGCCCACGAAGAGGAAGAGCACGATCCGGGGCCAGGAGAAGGGGGCCGCTTCGCTCTCTTCGATCTCTTCGCTCTCCAGGGCCAGGATGTCGGGACCGCTCTCTTTGAGGAAGAGGAGGTAGGCGAGCATCAGGGCCAGGAGCAGGAAGCCGTCGATCCGGGTGAAGCTCCCCTCCAGGGACATGATGACGAAGATGAGGACCGGGAAGAGGGCCCAGGAGCTGTCTTTGGCGAAGAAGTCCCGGTGGGGTTTGATGTGCCGGGCCAGGAGAAAGACCGAGGCGAGGACCAGGGTGATGTTGAGGATATTGGAGCCGATGACGTTGGAGACGGCGATCTCGGGCTTGCCGTTGTAACTGGCGGCCACGGAGGCGGCCATCTCCGGGAGGCTGGTCCCCAGGGCGATGAGGGTGGCGCCGATGACGTATTCGGAGATGTTGAACTTCAGGGCGATGCGTTCGCTCTGGGTGATCAGCAGGTCGGCACCCCAGATGAGGGCGGCCAGGGAGATCACGAAGATCAGATAGTCCATTCTCAGGCTCCTTCGGTTCGTACAATGAGGCTCTCGGGGAGTTCCAGCTCCCGAATCAGCTCCGTCTCTTTGCGGCGCATCTCTCCGTCGTCGGTCTCGTGGTCGTAGCCCAGGAGATGGAGCAGGCCGTGGATGAAGAGGAGGCTCAGCTCTTCCATCTCGCCGTGGCCCAGCTCCGCCGCCTTGGCCCGGACCCGGTCGACGGAGATGACCAGGGCGCCCAGGGGTTGCTGGGGCAGTTCCCCCGCCAGGGGAAAGCTCAGGACATCGGTGGGGCGGTCGATGCCCCGGTATTGGCGGTTGAGCTCCCGGATGGCCTCGTCGTCGCAGAGCGTCAGCTCCACTTCCCGTTCGGTCAGTTTCCGGGCGATGCGTTCCAGTGCCGTGCTGTTCACGGCCAGATCGGTGGAGTTTTCAATCGTAATCATAGAGAGATAGTTTACAGCACTTAGGGTAAAATCGCTCTGTTTGAAGGAAGATCGAGACAAATATTAGAAAATATTAAGGACGAACGGATGAACAAAGCGGTCTGTATCATCTCCGGCGGCATGGACAGCGCCGTCAGCGCGGCCCTGGCGAAGCGCGACGGCTACGGGATCATCGCCGTGCATTTCAATTACGGCCAGCGGACGGAGCGTAAGGAACTGGAGTGTTTTCGGCTGCTGGCAGAGGACCTGGAGGCGGTGGAACGTTACGAGATCGATCTGCCCTTTTTCAGCCAGATCGGGGCCTCGGCCCTGACCGACCCCTCCATCGAGGTTCCTACGGAGGGAATCGAACCGGGGGTCCCGGTGACCTATGTCCCGTTCCGCAACGGGATCTTCCTCTCCATCGCCGCCGCCATCGCCGAGAAGCACGGGGCGGAGGCGATCGTCATCGGCGTGGTGGAGGAGGACAGCAGCGGCTATCCCGACTGTCGGGAGAGCTACATCGAAGCGATGGAGCGGGCGATCGACCTGGGGACACGCGAAGAGACGAAGATCGCCATCCGGATGCCCCTGGTTCACCGGCGCAAGTCGGAGATCGTTTCGCTGGCTCTGGAGCTGGGGGTGGACCTGGGCCATACCTGGAGCTGTTATCGGGACGAAGAGGCGGCCTGCGGGGTGTGCGACAGTTGCCGATTGCGTCTGGAAGGCTTCCGCCAGGCGGGAGTGGAGGATCCGATTCCCTATGCGAAGCGCGGCTGAAGAGGAGCCTCAGGGGTAGCGGATCGTTTCGAGCGGTTCCGGTTCGGAAGAGGACGGGGGGGTCCCGTCGTTTCGGGACTCGCTTTCGGCGTAGCGGAGCATACGTTCTCTCGCCGAGAGGCCCCGTGTTTCGGTACGTTCGTTCCGGGTCGAATCGGCGTTCTCCCGCCCGGGAAGAGGATGATAGGAGGTGGTGGGTCCGTCGCTCCAATGTTCGGGGCGGCAGAGGGTCCGGCCCCGGATCCAGCCTTCCCGGTAGGCCCGGGAGCTGTCGGAGAGGCGATACTCTTTGGTGAAGAAGCCGCGACCGGTACGGCAACCGTCCCGGATTCCCCGGCGGCGGAGCGGATCGTCCACCCTTCCGAAATCGATCCCGGCATAACAGAACTCTCCCCGGGCGATGGCGGAGGGACTGCAGGGTACGGGGGTGGAGGTACAGCCGGGGGCGAACAGGGCCAGCAGGGCAGCGATTCCCCCGGCCCGGAGGAAGTGCGAGGGGGAGACGGATCGTCGCATGGAAACTCCCAACGGTGGATTTGTGTTAGAATCGTTTCCGACGGCTTTTCCCCCTTCGTCGTCCATCGCGGAAGATCGCCGAATGGGGGGCGGGCTCTCGATTCTGCGGATGGATATTTTAGCGAAAGATCGGACGGGTCGGAGGAGCGGGGGCCCCCGCATTACATACTAAAAAATATGAAAGAGGGCGGGTTGAAGAAACTTGTTTGGGGAGTTCTGCTGGTGACGTTGACGCTTCTGGCCTACGACAGAGAGGGGGTCCGGGAGGTCAATCGGGTGCGTGGAAACGCCGGAATGATCGTGTTGAAGAACAAGTACGAACTCTCCCGCGCCGCCTACCATCATGCCAAATACCTGGGACGTCTGAGGCGCAAGGGGCACGGAGAACGGCCGGGAAGCGACTACTATACCGGACGGACACCCTCGGAACGGATGATTCGGGCGGGGTATCCCAGTCGGGCGGGGGTGGAGAACATCTCCTACGGAGACCGGAACTACGCCCATTCCGTACGGGTATTGATGGCGACCCTCTACCACCGGCTCGCCTTTCTCGATTTTCGTGTCGACGAGATGGGAAGCAGCGAATACGGCAATCGACAGGGCCGCATCTATGTCTACGATCTCGCCTCTTCCGCCGTGGCGAAGCTCTGCCGGGCTTCGGAGGGCGGAGGCGGAGGCCGCTACGTCTACCGGATCTGTGCCGACCCGCAGAAAAAGATCTCCCAGGCTCGTTTCGTACGGGCCCTGGCCGGCGTGGAACGGCGCAATCCCCAAGCGGTCCTCTACCCTCCCGCCGGAGCCCGGAACGTGCCGAGGCGTTTCATCCGGGAGACTCCCGATCCGATCCCCGGCGTCTATGGAGCGGGCTATCCCGTGACCGTTCAGCTCAACCCAGCCTACTATCGCCAGGCGAAGCTCAAACGGTTCCGACTCTACGATGCCCAGGGGAAACGGGTGAAGGCGAAGGTCCTTACCGCTTCCAGCGATCCCCACCACAAGCTGCTGCCCACCGATTTCGCACTGATCCCGCTGGCGACGCTGAAGCCCCGGAGCCGTTACCGGGTGGAATTCGAGGCGGTGGCGGACGGTAAACGGATCCGGCGCGAGTGGAGCTTTACGACGGGAGGGTGATTTGAGTGTTGAGTGTTGAGTGTTGAGTTTTGAGTGAGGAGTGAGGAGTGAGGAGTGATTTGGATGATATTGACAAATATGGGACCGAGTTCCAGCGGGCGGTCTGGCGGGCGCTGCTGCAGATTCCCGCGGGGAAGGTGACGAGTTACGGGGAGATCGCCCGGGCGATCGGGCGTCCGGGGGCCGTGCGGGCGGTGGGAAGCGCTGTGGGGAAGAACCCCTTCGCTCCCGAGGTCCCCTGCCACCGGGTGGTCCCTGCCGATGGACGGATCGGCCGTTACAGCGGCGGGGAGGGGGTGGCGACCAAAATCGCCCTACTGGAGGCGGAGGGGGTCCGTGTCGAGGGCGGACGGATCGTGGAGTTCCGGGACCGTTTCCACTGTTTTGCGGAACGGGAGGAAGAGGATCAGCAGGTGACGAGGTCGCCGGGAAGCTGATCCTCCTGGCCGGGGAAAATACTTTCGACGTTGAGCTCGGGGTGGATGAGCTCCCGGAGACGTTTCTGGATCACCATTTTGGTGGTCATGACGCTCATGGAACAGCCGTTGCAGGTACCGCCGAGCTCTACATAGGCGGTACCGTTTTTGACTCCCAGAAACCCGATGCTTCCGTCATGGGATTTGACGTAGGCTTCGACGGAGGGGAGAAAGTTTTTGATGGCGACACAGAGATCTTCATCGCTGAAAGGCATCATGGTCGGGACTCCTTGTGTTGGGGATATCTGAGTAAATTTGTCAGAATATAACCAAAGATGTTTAAAGGAAGATTATGCGCTGTCTGAGTTGCCAGGGGTGGAGCCTTTCGGTCATCTGCCGACGCTGTCACGAGAGCCTCCTGCGGCCTACGGTCTCCACCCGACGGATCGGGATGATGGATGTGGTCAGTCTCTATCGCTACCGGACCGTCGCCCCCTTTCTCCTGAGCAAACACACGCCGCGCGGCTATCGGATCTACCGCTATTTCGGTAGGCGGCAGGTGGCGCCCTTCCTGGAAGCGTTTGCCGAGGGGGTGGAGGGGCCGACGTTGCTGCTCTCCATCGACGAGCGCCTTTCGGGAGGGTATGCCCATACGTCGCTCCTGGCCCACGGGAGTCGTTTCGAACGGTTGCGCCCTCTGCCCGGGGCCCTCGTCGCCCGGAATCCCGTCCGCTATACCGGGCGTTCGCTCCAGTACCGTCTGACGCATCCCCGGGAATTCGTCTATCGGGGACCCGAGGGAGTTCCCGCCGTGTTGCTCGATGATGTGGTGACGACGGGTACGACCCTCTCCGAAGCCCGCGCTCTCCTGGCGAAACACGGGGTGGAGGTGCTTTTCGCCCTGACCCTTGCCGATGCGAAAGAGTGACGTTCTCCCCTCCGCTTCCATCGTTTATCTCTTTCCCCGACTGGTCGTTTGGCTGTTGAAAATCGTGGGCCGGATGACCTGTTCAATCGTCCCCGTTCCTTCTACAATCACTGTAGAACCTGTTGGAAGGATGGATGCCATGATGTTAACAGCGAAGATTCTGATCTTTGCCGCTGCCGGGACCGTTCCCATCATTCTGGTCTGGGCGGCGGGATGGCGCCGGGGGTTGCTGCCGGCGGTGATCCTCTCGGTCCTGCTGGCGGTGGGCCTGGCGGCACCGATCTACGATGTCGTGAACCTGGCGATGGTGGCGGTGGTGGGGAGCCTGGCCTATGTCTCGCTGACGGCGGAGGATCGGGAGGAGTGTCCATGAGAGTCTTTGTGCCGTTTTGGGGGCTTGCGCCGGATCGAAGAGAGGAGAGCTTTCCCCGCTTTCTCCCTTCCCCGATGCCCGGTTCCGCTCCGATTCGGGGAAAGAGGCCGGGAGGATTCGGTGCTTTGCAGCGGGAGCTCTCCTCCCGGGTCGGGAGCGGCCGGAGCTTCCGGACGATGGCACGGCGGGTCCTCTCCCCGTCGCTTGCGGAGCATTGAGATGGAATCCCTCGAACTCTGGGAACGGCAGCGGATGCTCCTCTATCGGCACTATCGTGAAGGGCGGATCACTCTCGGGGAGTACCTTCGGAGGGTCTGGCCTCTCGATTGTCGGATCGACCGGAGGGAAATGGCGATGCTTCGGGGCACTCCTCTTTTGGGAAAAAAAGCCGCATCGCCGTTTCGCCGGAGAGGAGAGTGAACAGATCGCTGCGGTAGGCGATATGGGTCCGTCCCTCGATTCGTTTGGAACGGTAGACCCGGAGTTCCATCCGGTCCACCAGCCGTTCCACCTCCCGGAGGGCCGTGGTCAACCCGACGCTCTCGATCTGTCGGCGGTGGGCGGCCAGGTGGGCATAGAGCCGCATCAGGAGCAGAGAGGCCACCCGGGAGTCCAGGGAGAAAAGGGAGATCAGCAGAATCGACGCGGGAGCCCCCGGCTCGGCGAACTCCTCGATCGTCAGTTCCCGGCGCATTTTTCGGAAGTTCATGATCTCCTCGAAAGCCTCCGGACGGAGTCGGAGGCCAAAGAGGAGACCGAGAAAGGTCTGTTTGTAGAGGGTCACGTAGAAGAGACTTTCGGGATGATAGGCCCACTCCCGCAGCTGCCGGAGCTCGAGTCGGCTGTAGGAGGGGACGAGGTTTTCGTGGAGATTCTGATGGATCTCCAGCAGTTCCTCCATCCGTTCGAAGTGGCGCAGGGGAATGATGGAGAAGTGCTCGGCCTGCAGACGGTCCATCCCCAGGTCCACGATCAGATGTCGGGGCGGGGTCCCGAGCAGCCGCTGCATCGCTTTCCCGCACAGCTCCTTTTCGAGAGCTTCCGGGGTGCTCTCCCCGATGCAGGGGAGCGGGTCGCCGCTGCGTTGCTGGAAGTAGTGGAGGATGGCACCCATTTTCCGGAAGCTGGTATGGCTGACGCCCCGCTCCCATTTGCTCAATCCCGAAGCGTCGAGACCGCCGAACAGTTCGGAATCCAGGGTATAGAGCGCTTCGATCAGCTCCTCCTGGGTCAATCCGTATTTCTCTCTGCATCGTTTTAGAAAATGACCGAATTCCATCGTTGATTCCTCGTGTACTCCGGAAAGTATAACGAAGATTTTGCAACATTTTCGTTCCGCTCCCGGGAGGGGACCCGTATCGGGCGTACAAATGTTATAATCGTTTCAAAAACGGGGACGCAGGGAAATGGCCAGCGGTTTTTTTGCATTGTTCGACGACATCGCCACCCTGATGGACGACGTGGCGGTCATGGGAAAGACGGCGGCGAAGCAGACCGCCGGCGTTTTGGGAGACGATCTGGCGGTCAACGCCAACAAAGCCGCCGGCTTCGCCCCCTCCCGGGAGCTTCCGGTGCTCTGGGCCATCAGCAAGGGATCCCTTCTCAACAAGCTCATTATTCTTCCGGTCGCCTTTCTTCTGAGCGCTTTCGCTCCCCGGGCCATCGTGCCGATCCTGATGCTGGGAGGGATCTACCTGGCCTACGAGGGAGCGGAGAAGATCTTCGAATGGCTCTTTCACCGTTCTCACGAGGAATCGGAGGAGCAGGAAGAGCCGGCGGATCCCCTCGTGGCGGAACGGAAGAAGATTCGCTCCGCCATCGTCACCGATTTCATTCTCTCCATCGAGATCGTCATCATCGCCCTGGGAACGGTGGCGGATCAACCCCTGGCGGTACAGATTCCGGTAGTGACGGTGGTGGCGTTTCTGGCGACGGTGGGAGTCTACGGGATCGTCGCCTTCATTGTCCGGCTGGATGACATGGGATACGCACTGATGCGTCTCGACGACGGAGACGGCAAAGGGGCGTTCATCACGGTGGGACGCTTCATGGTGGCGGCGCTTCCCTGGGTGATCCGCAGCCTTTCGGTCATCGGTACCCTGGCGATGCTGCTGGTGGCGGGTGGGATCTTTCTCCATCACGTCCCTGTATTGCACGGGATGCTCTCCCCCCTGCCGTCCCTGATGGGAGAGCTGGTTCTGGGGCTGGCCATCGGTTCGGTGATCGTGGGGCTTCGGGAGATGTTCGGATCGCTGAACGAACGGATCGCGAAGGAAGGATAAAGAGGAGCGGAGTCTCCGGGGAAACGGTCCGTCCTCCCCGGGGATGCGACGGAGAGGTAATGATCGGATAAGCGATCGTTCCGGATCCGCCGGGACGGAACCAATGCCTCCGGAGTGTCCGGATGCGTACGAACGGAGAAACGATGAACCGAATGTACCGATTTTTTTCCCAACCCCATCAGCCTTTTTTCGCCCTGGGGATTCTGGGGGCCTTGGGGACGATGCTGCTCTTCGTCCCCGCCTACCGGGGGATGATTCCGACAGTCGATCCCCTGCGGCTCCACGGCTACGGAATGCTCTTCGTCACCTTCAGCAACTTTTTCTATGGCTTTACCCTCACCACCTTTCCCCGGTTCAGCGCCCGGCCGCCTGTCGACCCCCGGCGCTGGATGCGGATCTGGCTTTTGAACCTGCTGGTCTTCGCCGCTTTTTTCGTCTCGGTCTGGATGCCTGTGGCGTTTTACGCGGCGGCGGGGATTATGGCCCTCTCCTTCGCCTACGTCATCCGGATCTTCCTGGAGATCTACGCGGCGGCTCCCGAACCCCGTGACGACCAGTACTGGATCGTGGTGGCGATGGGGATGGGGGCGCTCTCCAATCTCCTCTATCTTCTGTCCGCCGTTCCCTGCGGAGGCTGCCGACCGGGGGTCTTCGGGGAGTATGCGGCCCTGACGGGGGTCTACCTCTATCTGATTTTCCTTCCGGCGGTGATCGGCTTTCGGATGGTCCCTTTTTTCAGCCGGGTCATGGAGTATGCCAAAAGCCCCCGTTTCCATCCGCTCCTTTTCGGGCTGCTGCTGGCCCATGTGATGCTCGCCGGCGCCTGGCCCCGGGGGCTCTTTGTCGCGGACCTGGCCCTGGCGCTGCTCCTGGGGCGGGAGCTGATGCGGGTGAAGCTGCCTTTTCCCAATCCCGATCCGCTGCTCTGGAGCCTCCATCTGGCGATGTTCTGGCTGCCTCTGGGCTTTTTCGTCGGGGCGATGGCGGAGGGGTTCCAGGCGTGGTTCGGGGTCGAAGCCTTTCAGCTTCCGCTGCACCTGCTGGCCCTGGGCTTCGTGACGACGATCCTCATCGCCTTCGGGACCCGGGTCACCTTGGGGCATGGCGGTGCGGCGCTGCGGGCGGATCGTTGGGGGGTGCTGCTCTTCTGGGGGACCCAGCTGGTGCTCCTGGGGCGAATCGCGCTCTCCCTGGCCGCTTCGGAGGGAGTGCTGCACCCCTGGCTGGAGATCAGCGCGGGGCTCTGGGTGGCGCTGTTTACCTTCTGGTCGATCCGGTATGGCAGGATACTACTCTTTGGAAACGGAAACCGATAGCGAAAGGATCAGTATGGAGACGAGACTGCGCCAGGAGGATTCCAAGGTCGAAGTGACCGGATTCGAGGCGAAATACTACGACACACTCATGAATCTCATCACGTTGGGATGGTACCCCACTTTCATCCGGGAGGTGATCGCCGGGATGGAGCTCAAACCGGGGGAACGGGTCCTGGACTTCGGTGCCGGAACGGGGCGCAACGCCCTGCTGATGCGGGAGTACATCGGAGAAGAAGGAGAAGTCCGGGCCCTGGAGATCGGAGAGGAGATGAAGGCGGCCTTCCTCAAGAAAACCGCGGCCCACGACAACCTGATCCTGGAGGATCGCCGCATCGACGAACCGCTCCCCTATGAAAACGAGTTCGATCACGTTTTCATCTCTTTCGTACTCCACGGCTTCGTCCAGGAGAAGCGCGACGCCATCATCGCCAACGCCTACCGGGCCCTCAAACCCGGAGGAAGCTTCGACATCCTCGACTACAACAACTTCGACGTCGACCGGGCTCCCGGATGGATCCGTTTCGCCATCCGCAAGGTGGAGTGCCCCCTGGCGGAGGATTTCATCCGGAGGGATACCCGGGAGATGCTGGAGAAGCACGGCTTCGGGGAGTTTTCACAGAAAGAGTTTCTCAGGGGGCATATCCGGCTTTTGCGGGCGAAGAAGGGGGAATAAGCTCAAGTCTCAAGTCTCAAGTCGCAAGTCTCAAGTCGCAAGTCTCAAGTCTCAAGTCGCAAGTCGATGGTCGATGGTCGATGGTCGATGG
>CAZGGT010000136.1:0-2149 GCA_964525335.1 uncultured Nitratifractor sp.
AGCCCAGGTCCTCCCCCAGGATCCTTCACACACCCTGCTCATCCGGGGAACCCGGATCCCGGTGGAACACAAATGGCGCCCCGATGCCCTCCCCGGGGAGGTCGACGCGGTCCTCGGTGCCATCGACCGGGCCATCGCCGAGGGATACCGGGCGATCTTGCTGCCCGAGTCGGTCCTCCCCCTTTTTCTCAATCGCCAACCCCAGCTCCTGGCCGCCCTGGAACAGCGTTCCCAAAAGATCGACATCGTCCTGGGAGCCCTCTACCTCACCCCCGACCGCCAAAACCGCAACGCCGCCTACCATTTTCACGACGGGAACTACACCGTCGCCAACAAAGTGGTCCTGGTTCCCTTCGGCGAAGCCAACCCCCTCCCCGCCTGGGCCGGCCGCTGGATCAACGCCATATTCTTCGACGGCGCCCCGGACTACCAGGCCGCCGAAACCCCCAGCGTTTTTCTCATCGACGGCAAAGAATACCGCCCCGCGGTCTGCTACGAAGGCACCAGCGAACGGCTCTACGCCGACCGGCCCAAACGCCTCCTGATGCTCAGCAACAACGGCTGGTTCCACCCCTCCATCGAACCGACGCTCCAGAAACTTCTGCTGGAATATTATCACCGCAAATACGGCACGGAGATCTGGCACGCGGTCAACATGGGACCAAGTTATTTTATCAACCGAGGAATGAGGAACCGAGGAACCGAGAAATGAGGAAGCGGGAAGCGAAAAGCTGAAAGCTGAAAGCTAAGAGCTAAGAGCGGAGAGCTGAGAGCCAAGATCGTTCGATAAGTTTTATCCGCCCGGAACTAACGACTTGAGACTTGAGACTTGAGACTCTCAAGCCTCCGCCAACTGCTCCTTCAAGACCCGTTTGAGCACCTTCCCGGTCGCGTTTTTCGGCAGTTCGTCGATGAGGTGGATCTGCCGGGGGATCTTGTAGTTGGCAAGGTGCTCCCTCAAATGCTTTTTGAGCCCTGCCATGTCGAAGCTCTCGGGGGATTGATCTTCCTCCAGCTCCACGTAGGCCACCGGCACTTCACCGTTTTTCTCGTCGGGGACGCCGATGACGGCGCTGACGTTGACCCCGGGATAGCGGTCGATCTCCTCTTCGATCTCCCGGGGGTAGATGTTGATCCCCTTGGAGATGATCAGATCCTTTTTGCGGTCGACGATGAAGAGGTACCCCTCCTCGTCCATGTAGCCCATGTCACCGGTGAGCAGCCAACCGTTGATGATCGTCTCGGCGGTCGCCTCGGGACGCCCGAGGTAGCCCTGCATCACATTGTCACCCCGGATGATGATCTCTCCCACCTCGCCCCGGGGAAGCTCCACCATGTTCTCGTCGACGATCTTGATCTCGTAGCCGGGCATGGCGGGGCCGACCGACCGGTCTTTCTGCTTCTCCAGGGGGTTGATGCAGACGGCGGGGGAGCTTTCGCTGAGCCCGTACCCCTCCAGCATCTTCGCCCGGGTGAATTTGGCCCGCATCGCCGCCAGGGTCTTGGGCTGGAGCGCCGCGGCCCCGGAGACGAAGATCCGGATCCGGTTGAACCACATGAAATACCAGGGGAGCTTCGCCTTGGCCAGGGCGTTGTAGACGTCGGGGACCCCGAAAAAGAGGGTGACCCGCTTGAGCAGCGCCTGTTTGAAGATGTTGCTGAAGGGCCGAAGAGACTGGACGATCACGATACTCGCCCCGAGATAGAGAGGAAGAATCACGCCGATGGAAAACGTAAAGGAGTGAAACATCGGGAGAAAGACGATCGCACGATCCCTGGAGGTGAGATGAAGCAGCATCGCGGCGGATTCCGCGTTGGAAAAGATGTTTTTGTAACTGAGCATCGCCCCTTTGGGCTTGCCGGTCGTCCCGGAAGTATAGAAAAAGACCGCCAGATCGTCCAGGGTCCGCATCACGGGCCGGCTGCTGTATTTCGCCGCCAGCGCTTCCTCGAAGGTGGTATTGAACTCGTCCGCAAGCCGCAGCCCCCCTTCCCAGACGATACGCCGACACGATTCTCGGGCCCGGGAATCGTGCACCACCTTTTCGTACTGGGCCGAAGCGATGAGCATCACCGCTCCGCTATCTTCGAGAATATAGCTCAGCTCCTCCGCTTTGAGAAAGGTGTTGACCGGGACGGTGATCGCCCC
>CAZGGT010000137.1:0-2349 GCA_964525335.1 uncultured Nitratifractor sp.
TCGGCTTTGACGATGCTGAACGGAACCCAGCTGATGAGCTTGGTGGTCCAGACCAGCAGCTTGTCCCAGACGACCCAGCCGATCCCGATCCAGACGAGAATCATCGGAATCCCGGTCGCCAACACCTGCCCCAGGATGGGACCCCGAACCAGATCCCTCAGACTGCGAAGAAAAATCCCACCGAAACTCGACATTATGCACCTCCCCCGTTTTTCGTTTCACGCTCCCGCTGACACTGGAGCTCTTCGGCCTTGATCCACTTGAGCCGGGTCAAAATCCGTTCCAGTTCCGCCTGGTTCTCCCGACACTCGCGTTCCAACGCCGCCTTTTTCTCCTCCACCCTGGCGATCTGTTTCTCCAGATCCTCCAGATCGATGGCGCACTTCCTGGCCAATTCCGCTTCTTTCTCCAGTATCCATTCCGTCGCTTTTTTCAAAAACTCTACCATGACATCCCTCTCTATAAAATGTGTTGAGTAATTATACTCTCTCTGGTTAATCTTAATTAAACCCGAATCCACCCGACGTTCATCCGTGCTTCGAGAATTGCACATTGTGATTCCGTTTGAATAAATTGCTACAAAGGTTGCAATTATCTTTAGTGAGAATAGCTAAACTTACAGACGAGAAACCAAAAAATCGATATCCATCAAACCAAAAGGAGGTTCTCAATGAAAAAGGTTCTTCTCTCTTCCATCGTAGCTCTGGCGCTTCTCGGCAGCGGTCTCGATGCCGCCGAGGCGAAAGCCCCCGCGGCGGCGTCCGCCCAAAGCAGCAAAAGCGTCTCGGCCGCTGCGGTCAAGCACGGTACGGCCAACGCAGCCGCCAAACGCAACGACGTCAAAGTGGTGCAGGATGCCGTCGACGCGGTCAAACTCACCAGGGATGTCCTGATCGCTCTGGACCAGAACAAAAAGGACGAGGCGATCAAAACCCTCGAAAAGGCGATCGGCAAGCTGGAGGTAGTCATGAGCAACCCCAAAGCCCCCGCGCTCATCCCTCTCAGCGCTTCGGTGGTCGTCAGCGAATTCCCCGGAAGCGCCTATGACGTGGAGAACGCGGTGATCACCTCCATCGCGCTGCTCCAGCACAAGCGGGTCCAGGATGCCCGGCTCATCGTACAGACCCTGAAGGACGAGATCGACTTCGTCACCGTCAACATGCCGCTGGCCACCTATCCGGCGGCGCTGAAACTGGCGGCGAAGTATCTCCATGAAAACAAGGTCAAGGAGGCCCGGGCGGTGATCGCCACGGCGCTGAATACCTTCGTGGAGGTGGATGTAGTCACGCCCATCGGCATCCTCCAGGCCCAGGAGCTCATCGCGGCGGCCGCCCGGGTGGCCAAGAGCGACAAGCAGCTGGCCCTCGCCCATCTCGAAGCGGCGAAAGCGGCTCTGAAAAAGGCCGAAGCGCTGGGATACACCAGTACCTCGGATACGACTTATCAGATGCTCAACGACGCCATCACCAAGATCGAAAAAGAAGTACGCGGCAAAAACAAAGCGGAGAAACTCTTCGAAGAGCTGATCGCCAAGCTCAAAGAGTTCAAAGAGAAAGCGGTGAAGTCCGTCAGCAAATAAGCTGAGGCTTCCCCGCCCCTCTCGTCAAAAAAAACAAATTCAACCCAAAGGACATACCATGGCCATCATCGGATTCACCAAACTGGAAGCCCTCTTCAGAAAAGCGGCCTCTCTCGACATCGACAAGGGACACGCCAAAGAGATCACCGACATCATCGAGAAGAAACTGGTCGACCTGCTCATCGCCGGTGAGCGCAACGCCAACCTCAACGGACGCGACGTGATCTGGGAAGGCGACCTCCCCATCACCAAAGGGCTGCAGGAGACCATCATCGCCTTCAAAAAGCTGGAGGAGGAGATCGACCTGCAGGATGTGCTCAACTACCTGACCACCATTCCCCCGCTCAAATACCCCCTGGCGGCGGAACTGGAGGCGAAACTCCCCGAAATCACCGGAGCGATCCTGGTCGTCATGGCCCGGATCATGAAAGAGATCGACGAGGAGAAACGCCGGGTCAACCACGAGCTCATCGAGCGAAGCGGCCGGATCATGGACCTGACGCTCTAAGCGTCGCCCGTCCGGATCCCGGGGCGGAGAGGGTCCCGGCCCTTTTCGCCACCGGATCCGGGAAGGACTCCCCCGGAGTCTTCCCCATCCGTGCGGCCCGTTCGACGATACCTTAACCCAAGGTAAACGGATTTCCCGATAGAATTTTCGTCAGGAAAAATAAAACAAATTCACTCAAAGGATGTGCAATGCTCAACTTCAAGGTATTCAGCAATCAACCGGAAATGCTGGAGAAATTCAGCAAATACGCCAAAATCTACGG
>CAZGGT010000138.1:0-17171 GCA_964525335.1 uncultured Nitratifractor sp.
CCTCCGATCCGTCGGCCCGGGACGAGCGGGCCCGGGAGATCCTGGCGATCCAGGCCCACGGCCTGGCCCGACGCCTGGAGGCGGCCCGGAGCGAACGGGCGCTCCTGGGGATCTCCGGAGGGCTCGACTCCACCCTGGCCCTGCTGGTGACGAAGGAGGCGATGGCCATCCTGCGGCGCCCCCCTTCGGCGATCCTGGCGGTGACCATGCCGGGTTTCGGGACCACCGGACGCACCTACGACAACGCCGTGGCCCTCACCCGTCTCCTGGGGGCGGAGCTGCGGGAGATCCCCATCGGGGAGCTCGCCGAAACGGAGTTCGCCGCCATCGGCCACGACGGGGCGACCCACGACGTCACCTACGAGAATGTCCAGGCCCGGGCCCGCACCTCCCTCCTCATGAACCTGGCCAACAAAGAGCGGGGCATCGTGGTCGGCACCGGGGACCTGAGCGAGATCGCCCTGGGCTGGAGTACCTACAACGGCGACCACATGAGCATGTACGCCGTCAACGCCTCCATCCCCAAGACCCTGATCCGCTACCTCATCGACTACTACGCCCGCAAGCACCCCGAGCTGGAAGCGGTCCTCACCGACATCCTGGACACCCCCGTCAGCCCGGAGCTCCTCCCGCCCGAGGAAGGGGAAATCGCCCAGAAGACCGAGGAGCTGGTGGGACCCTACGAGCTCCACGACTTCTTCCTCTACCACTTCCTGCGCTACGGAGCGGAGCCGGCGAAGATCCTCTGGCTGGCGACGTACGCCTTCCGGGATCGTTACGACGAAGCGACCATCCGCTTATGGCTGCGGACCTTCCTGCTCCGCTTCTTCACCCAGCAGTTCAAACGCTCCTGCATGCCCGACGGCCCCAAGGTCGGAACCGTCAGCCTCAGCCCCCGGGCCGACTGGCGGATGCCCAGCGACGCGGAGATGGAGGCGTGGATGGAGGCACTGTGAGACTCTCCGTCCCGCCGTTTCCTCCCCCAAAGCCGGTGAAAACGGAACCCTGGATACGAACGACAGGAAAGGAGGCCCGGTGAACCTTTTTCTTCGTTGGATCTTCGGGATCGTATTTCTGGCGATGGGACTCGACGCCGCCTGGCACCTGGAGCCGGGCAGGCGCCCTCGAAGCGCCATCGACCGGCTCCCCTTCAAAACGGTCCGGGACATGAAAACGATCCCCCAGAATCCCGCCTACTACGCCCGACAGCTCCGGCCGATCCCCCGCTCGAAACAGCTGCGCTACGACCGGGACTACAACCGCCGCTACTTCGAGCCCTGGAACAAGGGATACCGGATCGACGAACCCGAAGAGGAGCTGCTCTGGATGATCCCCTTCGTCCAGAAACGGGAGATCTACGACGGGCATCGGCGCAAAATCCCCCAACGCCTCAAAAAGCGCTGGATCCGCAACGCCCGGATGGAGAAACTCGGCAGCGTCGGGGCAAGGGCCATCAGCGTCCGCCACACCGACATGCGGGCCCTGCCCACCGACACCCCCGCCTACCGCAACCCCTGGAAAAACACCGAGGGCTTTCCTTTCGACTACTTCCAGCACAGCGAGCTGCATATCAACGTCCCCCTCTACCTCTCCCACTACTCCGCCGACGGCAAATGGGCCTTCGTCCAGGCGGCCCACGCCAACGGCTGGGTCAAGGTCCGGGACATCGCCCTGGTCAACGACCGCTTCGTCAAGGCCTTCAAGACCGGCCGCTACTTCGTGACGATCCGGGACGACCTCTGGCTCAAGAACGGGAAGAAGAGGATCTCCCTCATCAAGCTCAGCACCCTCTTTCCCCTGGACCGCAGCGGCAAGTGGCTCCTGGCCGCCGAGCGGGGCCCCGGAGGGGTCGCCCTCCTACGCCGGGTCATCCCGCCCTCCCGCAGGCTCGCCGCTCCCAAACCCCTTCCCTTCACCCCCAAAAACGTGGCGATGATCGCCCGCCAGCTCTACGGCGAACCCTACGGCTGGGGCGGCAAGATGATGACCCGGGACTGCTCCGCCACCACTCGGGATTTTTTCGCCGTCTTCGGGATCTTCCTCAAACGCAACTCCGCCAAGCAGGCCGAAGAGGGGAAAAAGATCCGCATCAAGGGCCTCCCCAAAGCGAAAAAGAAGGCGACGATCCTCAAATACGCCAAACCCTTCCGCTCCCTCCTCTACGTCCCGGGCCACATCACCCTCTACCTGGGGCGCTACAAAGGCGAGCCGGTGGTGATGCACACCTATTGGGGCGTGCGCCTCAAGGACTGGAGCAAATACCCCCTCTGCCGCACCATCATCACCACCACCGAGCCGGGAAAAGAACTACGGAACATCCGGGAGAAGAGCAAGCTCATCAACACCCTGCAGCAGATCAATACCTTCTGAATCGCGCCGCACGCCCGCTGGAACCCGACGTAAAAATATGCTATGATTCCCCTTCAAAATTTCCCACCCCCGGAGTAAAACATCTTGGACTCACACCCTCCATCGGGCAGTCAGCCCGTATCCTACAACCCTCTGCTTCACTTTCTTTCCGAATATGCCGACATTCTTCTCGGTTCGGTCTTCGGAGCGTTGGCGTTCTGGTTCCACCTCAACCACTCTCCCTACCTCTCGGTCCTGAGCGCCGCCGTCGCCATCGGGGCCTTTTCCCTGACCGTCTCCGAGATCGCCGAGATCCTGGCGGAGCGGCTGGAGGAGCCCTACGCCAGCTTCGTCCTCACCTTTTCCGCCGTGGCGGTGGAGATCATCCTGCTCTTCATGATCGTCCGGGAGGGGGTCCACAACCCCGCCGCCCTGGAGACGGTCAAAGGGGGGATCATCTCGGCGGTCATCGTCGACATGAACGTCCTTCTGGGGCTGGCGGTCTTCATCGGGGGCCTCAGCTACAAGGAACAGGAACACAACGAAGACACCTCCAGCACCTACACCACCATCCTCCTGGTCGCCTCCTCGGCGCTCCTGGTCCCCAGCATCCTCAACTACACCGAGGACACCAGCACCCTCTTCCAGGCTTCGGTAATGATCGCCCTGGTGATGATGGTCTTCTACATCGCCATCTTCATCTTCCAGACCCGTACCCATGCGCATTTTTTCAAGGCCACCGCCAAAAGCCGTCTGTTTCGGATCAAAAAACGGCTCGGAGAGGACGAGGAAGAGGATGAAGACTATCTCTTCGACCGGATGGGAAATCTCTTCAACTTCGTAGCGATCTTCCTTTTCATCTTCGTCATCGGCCTCCTGGCGGAGCTTTTCGCCGCCGACGGAATGCCCATCGCCAAGGAGATGGGAATCTCCACGGGGCTCGCCGGTCTGGTGATCGCCATCATCGCCGTGGCCCCCGAGCTCATGACCGCCATCAAAGCCGCCCGGGACGACGAAATCCAGCGGGTCATCAACATCGCCATGGGCGCCTCCACCGTCTCCATCATGCTCACCGTCCCCATCCTCATGGGGCTGGCCTACCTCAACGGCATCGAGCTCACCCTCGACTTCAACGCCTTCCAGGTCGGCGCCCTGATCCTGACGATCATTCTCGCCTGGAAGACCACCGACGACGGGGAGACCAACTACTTCGAGGGGATCAGCCACCTGATGTTTTTCGTCGGCTACGCCATCATCGCGACGCTCTACCACTAAGGATCCCCCGCGTCGACCTCTCCCCCCGTTTACCCATTTTCGCTATCCTAAGCCCCCAAATACCCGCCAAAACGAGGCAATCATGCGAAATATTGTCGAGAAAATTCATAGAATTTTCACGAAGATTCTACCCACTACCCACTACCCACTACCCACTGCAGCAGCCTTCACGCTGCTGCTCACAGGAGCACTCATGGCCCATTCCCTTCCCAAATACCACCACAAGACCCTCTCCAACGGCCTGGAGGTCTACGCCATTCCCCTGGAGAACGGCACCGGCGTCATCACCACCGACATCTTCTACAAGGTCGGTTCCCGGGACGAAATCCTCGGCAAGACCGGGATCGCCCACATGCTGGAGCACATGAACTTCAAATCGACCAAACACCTCGCCGAAGGGGAGTTCGACAAGATCGTCAAGAGCCACGGCGGGGTCAACAACGCCTCCACCGGCTTCGACTACACCCACTACTTCATCAAATCCAGCACCGGAAACATGAAGATGGCGATGGGGCTCTACGCCGAGCTGATGCAGCACCTCACCCTCAGCGACGAAGAGTTCCAGAAAGAGCGCAAAGTCGTCGCCGAGGAGCGGCGCTGGCGCACCGATAACAACCCCATCGGCACTCTCTACTTCCGTCTCTTCAACACCCACTACGTGGAGCACAGCTACCACTGGACCCCCATCGGCTTCATGCACGACATCCTGAGCTGGAAGATCGAGGATCTCCGGGAGTTCCACGCCCGATTCTACCGCCCCGACAACGCCATCCTCATCGTGGCCGGAGACGTGAAGCCCGAGGAGGTCTTCCGCACCGCCGAGGAGACCTTCGGCGCCGTACCCGCGCCCGGCCGGGAGTGCAACTGCTCCCTCCTCACCACCAACACCCCCGCCGAACCCCCCGTCGACGGGGCCAAGCGGGTCGTCCTCCACAAGAAGAACAACCATGCGGAAACCGTCGCCATCGCCTACTCCATCCCCGACTTCCGCCACAAGGACCAGGTGGTCCTCTCCATGATCGCCGAGATCCTCAGCAGCGGCAAGAGCAGCCGCCTCCAGAGCGAACTGGTCCAGAAGCGGCGGCTGGCCAACCAGATCTACGGCTACAACATGGAGCTCAAGGATCCCGGCGTTTTCCTCTTCCTGGCCGTGGCCAATCCCGGCGTCAAAGCCGAGGAGCTGGAGAAGGCGATCCTGGAGCAGATCGACCGGATCAAAAAGGAGGGGGTCAGCGAAGAGGAACTGGAGAAGATCCGCCTCAACACCAAGGTGGACTTCATCCACGAGCTGGAGAGCTCCTCCTCCACCGCCACGCTTTTTGGCTCCTACCTGGCCCGGGGAGACCTCACGCCCCTGCTGGAGTATGAGGAGAATTTGGATAAAATTACCCCCGACATGGTCAAAGAGGTGGCGAACCGATACTTCGACCACGACAAATCGACCACCATCATCCTCAGGAGCAACGAGCAATGAGTCCGACGATCTGCGGGGCGATGACCGCCCTGATCACCCCTTTCAAAAACGGCCGGCTGGACGAGGCGACCTACGCCGCACTGATCCGCCGCCAGATCGAGCACGGCATGGATGCCGTGGTCCCCGTGGGCACTACCGGAGAGAGCGCCACCCTCAGCCACGACGAGCACAAGCGCTGCATCGAGATCGCCGTGGAGGTCTGCAAGGGCACCGACGCCAAAGTGGTCGCCGGCGCCGGCTCCAACGCCACCCACGAAGCGATCGACATCGCCCGCCACGCCGAAGCCTGCGGCGCCGACGCCCTCCTCTCGGTGACCCCCTACTACAACAAACCCTCCCAGGAAGGGCTTTACCGGCATTACAAGGCGATCGCCGAGGCGGTGGAGATCCCCGTCATGCTCTACAACGTCCCGGGCCGCACCTCCGTCGACCTCCAGCCCGCCACCGTCTTCCGCCTCTTCGACGAGGTCCCCAACATCTACGCCATCAAGGAGGCCACCGGTTCCATGGAACGGGCCGTGGACCTGCTGGCCGCCCGCCCGGGGCTCTGCCTGGTCAGCGGCGACGACGCCATCGACTACCCCCTCCTGGCCAACGGCGCCAAGGGGGTCATCTCCGTCACCGCCAACCTCCTGCCCGACCTCAAGTCCCAACTGGTCCACAAGGCCCTGGCGGGCGATCTGGCGGGCTCCAAAGCGATCAACGACTCCCTCTATCCCGTCAACAAGGCGATGTTCGTGGAGTCCAATCCCATTCCCGTCAAGGCCGCCATGTACATCGCCGGCCTGCTGGAGAGCCTGGAGTACCGCCTGCCGCTGGTGCCGCCCAGCGCCGAAAACATGAAGAAGATCGAAGCGGCCCTGAAAAACTACACCATCGTGGGAGTGCAATGAGATGTTCGAAGAGATGAAAGGCAAAACCCTCGTCGTCACCGGCGCCACCAAGGGAATCGGAAAGGCGATCGCCGAAAAGTTCGCCGCCAGCGGCGTCAACGTCGCCTTCACCTACAACTCCAACGAAGAGGCGGCCAGAGAGCTGGCGGCGAAGTGGGAGGGCGAGTACGGGATCAAAGCCCGCCCCTACGCCCTCAATATCCTGGAGCCCGAGCAGTTCAAGCCCCTCTTCGAGCAAATCGACGAGGAGTTCGACCGGGTCGACTACTTCGTCTCCAACGCCATGATCTACGGCCGGGCCGTCGTCGGCGGCTACGGCAAGTTCATGCGCCTCAAGCCCCGGGGACTCAACAACATCTACACCGCCACAGTCAACGCCTTCGTCCTGGGGAGCCAGGAGGCGGCCAAACGGATGGAGAAGGTCGGCGGCGGAGCCATCGTCACCATGAGCTCCACCGGCAACCGCATCTACATCGAAAACTACGCCGGCCACGGCACCAACAAAGCCGCCGTCGAAGCGATGATGCGCTACGCCGCCGTGGAACTGGGGGAGAAGAACATCCGGGTCAACGCCGTCAGCGGAGGCCCCATCGAGACTGACGCCCTCCGGGCCTTCACCAACTACGAGGAGGTCAAGGCCGAGACCGTCAAGCGCTCCGCCCTCAACCGCATGGGCACCCCCGAGGATATCGCCGGCGCCGTCTACTTCCTCTGCAGCCCCGACGCGGGCTGGATCACCGGGCACACGCTGATCGTGGACGGAGGAACGACGTTCCGCTGACGGTGTCGGCGGAATGGGTGAAGAGTGAAAAACGAAAAGTGAAAAGTTGTAGGGCCGCTTCGCGGCGTTTTTCATAAAGGGGAATCTATGATTTTCAACTCTACGCACTACGCACTACCCACTACCCACTTCCCCCTCAACCCTTCACCTTTCACCCTTCACCTTTCACCCAGCATTTCCGCTCCCCAGGAGCGAAAATGCTGAACGTCCCCAACCTCCTCGCCCTCATCCGCCTCCTCATCGCCCCCCTGATGTTTTTCCTCCTGGTCAACCGGGACCTGCCGATCTTCGCCGGGGTCCACTACTCCTGGCTCGACTACGCGGCGGCCTTCCTCTTCGTCCTGGCCAGCGCCACCGACTTCTTCGACGGCTACATCGCCCGGACCTTCGACCAGATCACCGTCCTGGGGGCGATCCTCGACCCCCTGGCGGACAAGATGCTGACCCTGGCGGGCTTTTTGGGGCTGATGATGCTGGACCGCGCCTCCCCCTGGGCGATCTACCTGATCCTCACCCGGGAGCTCTTCATCACCGGCCTGCGGGTCTCCGCCATGAGCCAGGGGATGGACATCAGCGCCAGCTGGATGGGCAAGGTCAAAACCGTCGCCCAGATGATCGCCATCGGTTTCCTCCTCATGGAGTGGCCCGGAGGCACCCTACTCCTCTGGATCGCCGTGGCGCTGACCCTCTACAGCGGCTACGAATACGTCCGCGACTTCTTCCGCAAGGCCGGATTTTAGCGTTCAGTGCGCAGCGTTCAGAAGACGGGCCTATGCGACACAAAAACTTCCATACAAGTTTCCACCTTCTTTCTCACCTTCCCCCCCTCTCACCTTCCCACCTTATCCTTTCTCCTTCTGAACACTGAACTCCGAACGCTGAACGCTATGAGAAAATAATCCCCCTCTAAGCCCCTCCGTCCTAAACTATCACCAAGCATCAAGGAGGTTCCATGAATACCCAGAAAGTCATCTCGGGATTTTTCTTCATCCTCGCCATGACCATCAACTTCGGTTTCGTCTACGGCGACCCCGCCAATCTCGAATACCACAGCGGTTACGAACTCTTCGCCGCCATCGTCATCAACCTCATCGCCACGATCCTCAAGCTGGGGGACAAGACCCAGCTCGGTTCGGTCCTGCTGGCCACCAGCCTGGTCGCCGACATCCAGCTCATCGCCTCGGCCTCGGTCTGGGCCTTCGCCGTCTACGTGCTGCACGGCATGAACCTGGAGAGCACCGTCGCCGTCATCTCCCTGGCCGGCGGCGCTCTCCTGGCCAACGTCGTCTCGGTCACGCTCTTCATCGGAGACACCCTCAAGTCCAAGCGATAGGTCCGCATGGAGTCCAACAACACCATCTGGATCATCATCCGCCGGATGCGGATCCCTTTCCTCGTCATCATCGCCACCTTCTCCATCTCCATCCTGGGACTCACACTCATCCCCGGCATGGATGACCAGGGGCATCCCTACAAAATGACCTTTTTCGACGCCTTTTACTTCGTCAGCTACATGGCGTCGACCATCGGGTTCGGGGAGGCTCCCTACACCTTCACCTATCCCCAGCGGCTCTGGGTGAGCTTCTGCATCTACCTGACGGTCATCGGCTGGTTCTACGGCATCGGAAGCATCGTCGCCCTGGTCCAGGACAAGCGCCTCGCCCGGGAGATCGACATCGCCCGCTTCCGCAAAAAGATCCGGGAACTCCGGGAGCCCTTCACCATCATCCTGGGCTACAACAACATCACCCACCAGATCATCGACTGGCTCAACCGGGAGGGAATCCGGGTCGTCGTCGTCGACCGGGACGCGGAGAAGATCGACGCCCTGGACCTGGAGGGGTTCATGCCCGAGGTTCCGGCCCTCGCCGCCGACGTCACCCATCCCGATACCCTCAAAATGGCGGGGATCTATCAAAAAAACTGCCAGGCGGTCGTCTCCCTCTTCGAGGACGATATGAAAAACACCAAAATCGCCCTCCTCTGCCGCCTTCTGAACAAACGGATCAAACTGGTCATCAAATCGACGACAAAAACCCAGAGCGAACACCTCAAAAACCTGGAAGTCCGTTATATCGAGGATCCTTTTCTCTTCATCTCCAACCGCCTCTATCTGGCATTGAGTTCTCCCAATCTCTGGCTGCTGGAGATGTGGATCTTCGGCCACATCCTCAAGGTCCGTCACCGGGAGGAGCTTCCCCGGGGAAAATACATCATCTGCGGATACGGCCGGATGGGCCACGCCCTGGAGCGGGCCCTCAAAAAAGCGGGAATCCCCTACAGCTACATCGACCTCAAATCGGCGGAGTACAAAAAGGAGAAAGGGAGCGCCGTCTTCGGAGACGCGGAAGACTACAAAGTTCTCCTGGAGGCGGGGATCAAAGAGGCCGCCGCCGTCATCGCCGCCACCAAAGACGACCTGATCAATCTCACCATCCTCGCCACCGCCAAAAAACTCAACAAAAAGATTTACACCATCGGCCGGGAAAACACCCTGGACGATCTGAGCATTTTCCAATCCGCACGAATCGACCGGGTCTACATCCTGGAACGGATTCTCGCGGAGTTCACCTACCTCTTCATCGCCCGCCCGCTGGCCTACCGGTTCGTCCGGTTGCTCCACAGCCAGGACGAATCGTGGGGAGAACGGCTCGTAAAGCGGATGCACGAGGTCCTGGGGGAAAATCCCCTCCATTTCGAACTGACCATCGACGAGGAACACGCCTACGCCCTGACCCGGGAACTCAAAGCGGGTCGGGAGATCACCCTGGGCGCCCTCCGCCGCTCCCGGGCGGACCGGACACAAACCATGCCCCTCATGTTCCTGCTCTGCAAGTGGGACGAAACCCGGCGGGAACTCCTCCCCGACGACGAACTCCGCCTCGAACCCGGCATGCAGCTCCTGGTCGCCGCCACCGAAGAGAGCAAGAGCGATTTCGAATACATCGTCAACAACTATTACGAGCTGGAGTACGTTTTGACCGGCAAAGGGTAAATTCTAAGCAAAAGAGAGTAAAATTACGCCGTTTCTCTTCTTAGAGATCGGGGTGTGGCGCAGCCTGGTAGCGCGCTTCGTTCGGGACGAAGAGGTCGCACGTTCGAATCGTGTCACCCCGACCATTTTTCCCCAGCTTTCCAATCCGCTTCCGACAACGTTTCAACGATCGATCACGTTCCAGGGCCACCGCCGTTTTCCCGTTCAGATCCCCTTGCCGAACTCCACCACCTTGAAACGATCCCCCATCATGGTCGGAGCGATGAGGGTCTTGACCCGGTCCGCCTGGCGCAGGTACCGCTCCCGGCTCGCCTGCCGGGCGTACTGTTCCAGGATCTCGATGAGACCGTAGCGCACCAGGGCCCTCGCCTGGGTCTCGTAGTGTTCCAGGGCCATCCCCACCCCTTCGAAGGCTTCGATGACGTGGCCGAAGTTGACGTCGTAGGTGATGTCCGCTTCCTTGAAGACTTCCGAAAGCCTCAGCGCCTCGTCGAAGAGCGGCAGCGTCTCGTGGCCCCGGTAGATGCGGATGGAGAAGTCGTTGCGCACGTAGCGCTCCCCATAGTCGAAGGAGACGAAGGCCAGGGCCTCGGCGGAGTCGGCGACCCGCCGGGCGAACTCCCCGTACCCCCGGACGATCTCCCCCTGGCTCATCCCGTGGCGGCGGGCGAACTCCCGCAGCTCCGCTTCGGCCTCCACCCAGAGGATCGCCTCCCCCTCCACTTCGGCCCTGCGTCCCTCCTTGTAGAGGTCGCAGGGGAAGGCGTCGAAGATCTCGTTGGAGACGTACCAGGCGAAGGGGACCGAAACCTCCTCCAGGGAGGCGAACTGCTCCAGGCGCACCCCGCTGCCGAAACGCTCCCCGAAGTAGTCCCGCTGGGCCCGGCGCACTTCCGGCTGGCGCTCCACCGTGGCGAAGCGCATCGTCTCCACCAGGGAGGGATCGCAGGTGTAGAGCCACTGGATCATGTCGGCCAGGAGGTAGCCCCGGTGGGCGCCGATCTCGATGAGCCAGGCATCCCGGGGGACCCGTCCCGCCCGGATCTGCCGCCAGAGCTCGTTGGCGATGGCGGCTCCGAAAAAGGCGCTGGTGCTCACGGCGGTGTAGAAGTCGCCCTGCTTGCCGATCTCCCGGAACTTCCGGTAGTAGCCTTCCTCCCCGTAGAGCCACTCCTCCATGTAGTCGGCAAACCGCATCCTCTTCCCCCCTATCGGTTGATTTTGGCGTAGAGTTTGAGGAGCTGGATCTGTTTTTCGATTTCGTAGATCTTCGCGTCGAGTTTCGCCATCTCCATGGAGTTGTTCATCGTCTCCACATCCTGGATCGTTTTCTCACCCGCCTTGTACTGTTCCCGGGTACTCCGGAGGAGGCTGCGGTAGAGTTTTTCGTCGGAACGGGCCAGGGCGATCTTTTTGTCGATGATGGCGATGGTGTCCAGAACCAGACGGTATTCGCTTCGCACCCTCCGCCGATCATCCTGGAGCTGAACCGACTGTTGGAGAAAAGCGACCCGGCTCGCCTCGATGTCCTGGGGGGCGTTGATGTTCAGAGGCATGGAGACCTGAAATCCATAACGATAAGATCCCTCCTCACTTCCCGGATAGGGAGCGACCGCGTAATCCGTTTTGCTGTAGCTGCCGCTGACGGAAAGCGTCGGAAAATATTTCGACCAGGTCAATTTGCTTTCGTACTCGCTCTGGGCCACCCGCAGGCGTTGCGCCTCCAGTTCCAGATTGGCACGGCGATACTCGTCGAAGCCGATCAGCTTCAGATGCGGAAGCTTCAATCCGTCGGGCTTCCTGTCACTGAGCAGAGAAAAGGCGTTGCGAAGATTTTTTTCCGTCAGCTCGGTCGCCAGCAGCGTGGTACGATCCTGGTTTCGCTGGAGAATCGCCTGGTTGAGAAAACTGCTGTCGAGGATTCCCGCATCGTACTGTTCCCGTTTGCGTCGGATGTCGATGCTGTCGTTGCGGATTTTCAACCGGAGCTGCCGCTGCTGAAGCCGATTCTTTTTGAGCTGGAAAAGCGTTTCGATCGCCTGGACGATCAGTCCCCGACGCTGAAGTTCGATCTCTTTGTCGGTGGCGCCTTCCTGGACATCGGCATACTTGACGGCATAGTAGATCCCGCCGCTTTTGAAAATCGGCTGATCGATCCGGACGCTGAAGGTCTTGTCGTACCCGCTGTAATCGTTCTGGCTGGTTTCGCTGTAGTTGAGCAGAATGGGACTGATCCAGCTTTTGCGAAGCACCGCACTCTGGAGACGGTTGTACTCCTGCTGGTAGTCGAAAAGAAGATTCTTTTCACGGGAGAGATAATTGGAGAGTTCGCTTTCCGCCATCAGGGGCACGAGCGCCCCCAGCCCCCATAGGGCGCAGACCCGGCCGAGACGCCGCCAATCCCGCTTCATCACATTCGCCTCAACTCAGAGTCTCCAGGGCCCGTTCCAGCCGTCGAAAGCCTTCGTCCACCTCCGCTTTGGAAATCGTCAGCGGCGGCAGGAAGCGCACCGTATTGCGGCCCGCCTTGAGGAGGATGATCCCCTCGGCGAAGGCCGCTTTGAGGATGCGCCCCTGAATCTCGGCATCCCGACAGCGCAGTCCCCGCATCAGCCCCAGGCCCACCGCCTCGCTGAAATACTCCGGCAGGCTCTCCGCCAGACGCTCCAGGTAGCCGCTGAAGTGTTCGATCCGCTCCGCCAGCGCGCCGCGGGTCTGTTCCTCTTCCAGGATCTCCAGGACCGTCAGCCCCGCCCGGGTGCTCAGGTAGTTTCCGCCGAAGGTACTGCCGTGATCCCCGGGCCGGAAGATCTCCTTGAGCCGGGTCATGGCCGCCCCGATGGGGACGCCGCCGCCCAATCCCTTGGCCAGGGTGACGATATCGGGTTCGATTCCGTAGAGCTGGCTGGCGAGAAACTCCCCCGTCCGATAGACCCCCGTCTGCACCTCGTCGACGATCAGCAGCAGTTCACGGCTGCGCAGAAACTTCGCCAGGGCCTGCACCTCTTCCCGGTCGAAGGGCTGGACCCCTCCCTCTCCCTGGACCAGCTCGATCATCACCGCCACCGTCTCTTCGTCGATGGCATCGTACACGGCGTCGATGCTCTCGACGTAGGCGAACCCGGCGGGATAGGGGGAGAAATCGGGTTTGTGCATCTCCTCCTGCCCGGTGGCTTTGACGGTGGTGATGGTGCGTCCGTGGAACGAGTGTTTGAGCGTGATCACCTTGTAACGCTTGGTTTCGAAATAGGTCTCCCCGTATTTCCGGGCGATCTTCAGGGCCGCCTCGTTGGCCTCCGCCCCCGAATTGCCGAAGAAACAGCGCATATCGTAGCCGCTCAGCTCCACCATCCGTTTGGCCAACAGAGCCTGGGGCTCGATCACCTGGAGGTTGGAGACATGGATCAGTCTCGACGCCTGTTCGCAGATCGCCGCGCTGAGCTTCGGATGGCCATGGCCCACACTGCTCACCCCGATCCCACTGGCGAAGTCGATATATTCCCGGCCCGCCTCGTCGTAGAGCCGCGCCCCCTCGCCCCGCACAAAATTGGTGTACTCCCGGGCATAACTTCCCAGCACATACTCACGATCCATTCGTTCAAGTTCGTTCACGATGACACCCCCGCGGAAAAATGCCTAAATTATAGCATTTTCACCTCCCGCACGTTTCGGGAAGCGTGTTATAATAGTTGCATCCCGGCTTATGTAATCGATTTCAGGAGAGAAGGGATGGAGTCCGTTGCAGAATCCGGGAACACATGCCAACCAAAAGGATCCCTATCCAATGAAATTCAATGTGGAACATCCGTCGATCATCCTCAGCGTGGTCAAATGGGTCGTGCTCTCCAGCGCCATCGGGGTCGTCATCGGGAGCATCGTCACCCTCTTCCTCAACATTCTCGCCGCCGGAGAGGAGCACAGCGCCCTGCTCCCCTTTCCCTATTATTATCTGCTTCCCGTCGGACTGTTCCTCAGCGTCTGGCTCACCAGAAAGTTCGCGCCCGACGCCCAGGGCCACGGGACCGAAAAGGTGATCGAGGCAGTCCACAAACGCAACGGAAAAATCGACGTGAAGGTGATCCCCGTCAAACTGCTCACCACCGTCATCACCCTGGTCACGGGAGGCTCCGCCGGTAAGGAGGGGCCCGGGGCGCAGATCGGTGCCGGGACCGCCTCCGCGGTATCCGAACTGCTCCGCTTCTCGGAACGGGACCGGAAAAAGCTGGTCATCTGCGGGATCAGCGCCGGCTTCGCCACCGTCTTCGGCACCCCCATCGCAGGCGCCATTTTCGGCATCGAAGTCCTGGTGGTGGGCGCCGTGATGTACGAGGTCCTGCTCCCCTCCTTCGTAGCGGGCTTCAGCGCCTTTTTCACCGCCCAGTATTTCGGCGTCAAATACACCTATTACGATATCAGCTATTTCCAGCACTACTTCATCGACCTGGTCCTCATCGCCAAAGTGATGATCGGCGGGGTTTTCTTCGGCCTGGTGGCTTTCCTCATCATCGCCACCCTGAAAAAGACCGAAAAGGCGGTGGAGAAGGTGCCCATGAATCCCTATTTCAAAGCGATCGGAGCCGGAATCCTGCTGATTCTCGCCTCTTTCATCGTCGGAGATCACTACTTCGGCCTGGGACTCGACACCATCTCCCAGACCATGAAGATCGAAAGCGGCCTGGAGGCGGACGGCCTCCCCTGGTACGCCTTCCTGATCAAAATCTTTTATACCGCCGTCACCCTGGGCTCGGGAGGCAGCGGCGGGATCGTCACCCCCATCTTCTACATTGGGGCCACCAGCGGCCACTGGTTCGGAGGGCTCTTCGGCAGCGAGCACCAGCTGGCCCTCTTCGCCGCCCTGGGCTTCGTCAGCGTCCTCGCCGGAGCCACCAACGCCCCCATCGCCGCCACGGTGATGGCCATGGAGCTCTTCGGGATGGACGTGGCCCACTACGCCGCCGTGAGCATCGTCATCAGCTTCCTCGTTTCGGGCCACCGCAGCGTCTTCCCCTCCCAGAAGATCATGATGAAAAAGTCCGATCTCCTTCAGATCGAATATGGAGAAGATATCGAACACTCACGGGTCAAGCTCGACGAAGCGCCCCTCAAACGGGTCAACAATATCTACCGGGCCATCCAACTCAAACGGCAGCGCTACGAAGATCGCCAACATCGGCGCCGAAGAAAAAACGCCGCACTCAAAGAGGAAAAAGCCCGCAAGAAAAAAGAGGAAAAAGCGGCCGAGGAGTGGCCTCCCATGGAGGGGGGAGACGAAACGCCGGTCGAACCCTGATCGGGATCAGCACACGATCCGTTTCGCCGCCAGTATATCCGCCTCGATCTGCCGTTTGAGAGCGCCAAACTCCCCAAAAGTCCGATTCGCTCTCAGACGCCGAACGAATTCCAGTTTCACCGGAGATCCCACCTCTTCGATTCGCCGGCCGATCAGATGGCTTTCGATGGCGAAGCTTCCGTCGGTACTCCGCCGATGCCCCAGAAAAATGACACTGGGATGACGCGCTCCGTTTACGAACGTCATGCCCGCATAGACCCCTTCGGCGGGAAGCTGATACCCTTCCACCGCCAGATTGATGGTGGGGACGAACTCCCGGCTCCCCAGCCCCTGCCCCCGGACCGGTTCTCCGTCGATGGCGTAGGCGCGCCCCAGGAGCCGGTTGGCCAGTTCCAGCTCTCCCTCCGCCAGGAGCTCCCGGATGGTCCGGGAGTGGACGGAGATCCCCGCCACCGTCACTTCCGGGATCACCAGCACCTCCCCGTCGAAGAAGCGCTTCAGACTCTCCGGCGTCCCCCGGCGCTCTTTTCCGAACCGGAAGTCGTACCCCACCACGATCCGCTTCAGACGGGGGTAGTCCTCCCGGAGTTTCCCGACGAACTCTTCGGCCCCCAGGTGGCGGATCCGGTCGAACAGGTAGAAGGCCAGGGGCCGGTCGCAGTACCAGCTCCGTTTGTAGCCCGGCGTCAGGCGGCGGGGGGCCTCCCGCTCGATCACCGCCACCGCGTCGGCCAGCTCCGTGAGCTTCCGGTGGGCCACGTGCATCCCGTCGAAGGATCCCAGCGCGACACTGCCTACGGAATTGTCGATGGGTGCCATGGATGCTCCTTGGAAAGTTCGGGGCATATTATAGCGACAACTCCCCTCCATACCATCGGAACCGGGGATGGGTATAATATCTGCAAGGAGGTCCCACATGTTTCGAATCCTGCTGCTGATCCTGGCCGCTCTTAGGCTTCCGGCCGGAGAGGTCCACATCCCCCAGGCCCGCTCCGAACTGGAGCTCACCCTCTACAACGACGACCGGGTCTTCGTCCACGACGTCCGGGAGCTCAACGTCAGTGCCGGAGCGCAAACGCTCGTCTACGAGGGGGTCGCCGGCTCCCTCCTGAGCGCCAGCGTCATACCCGCCTTTCTCGGCCCACCCGTGCGCATCTACTCCCAGAACTACCGCTACGACCTGATCTCCCTCCCCTCCATGCTCCGCCACAGCATAGGCCGGGAGGTCTCTTTCTTCACCAACGGCGAACAGCCTGTCCGTTCCGAGGGGACGCTCCTGGCTTCCAAGCCGACGGTCATGGTCCGGGAAAAGAGCTCGGGCCGCATCCTCTCCCTGGAGAAACCCACCCAGGTGATTTTCCGGGAGATCCCGCCGGGCATGGCTCCCCGTCCCAGCCTGGTCTGGAACGTCGACGTCCGGCGCCCCGGAACGCTGAAGATCGATCTTAAATACCTGGCGACGGGAATCAGTTGGAAGAGCGACTACGTCCTGGACCTCCGGGGCGATACCCTCGACCTGACCGGCTGGATCACCATCGACAACCGCTCCGGCGTCAGCTATCCCGACGCCCGCATCGCCTGCCTGGCGGGGGAGGTCCACAGGGCGCGCACCCCCGCTCCCATCCGCCGCATGATCAAGGCGATGCCCGCTGCCGCCGCGCCGGAGGTCCGGCAGGAAGCCTTCGCCGGCTACCACCTCTACCGCATCCCCTTCCGGGAGACCCTGGCGGACAAAGAGCGGAAACAGATCCCCTTCCTCCGCCGCTCCGGCATCGCCTGCCGACGCTACGGAAAAGCGGAGATCCACTCCTTTCCCCGCCGCGGGGTGGAGAAGCTCCGCTTCATCCAGACCCTGGAATTCTCCAACCGCCGTTCCAATGGCCTGGGCATCCCGCTCCCCGCCGGAATCGCCCGGGTCTACAGCCGCGACGCCGAAGGAACGAGCCGCTTCATCGGCGAAAGCCGCATCGGCAACATCCCCGCCGACGAAAACGTCACCCTCCCGCTGGGGGTTCTCTTCGACGTCGTGGGAGAGAAGCGGATCACCCGCTACGTCTCCCGCACCGGATACCGCAGCGTCACCCTCCGCTACTCCCTGCGCAACCGGGGGAAAA
>CAZGGT010000139.1:0-10917 GCA_964525335.1 uncultured Nitratifractor sp.
GGTAAACCCTTTTTTGTGCTATAATTAAAAAAATCTTAAATGAGCAAAGGCAGACCGATGCGTATTCTCATCATCGAAGATGAAGTAACCCTGAGCAAGACCCTTTCGGAAGGGCTCAAAGAGTATGGCTACCAGAACGACATCGCCGAGAGTCTGGCCGACGGCCGCTACTTTCTCGACATCCGCAACTACGACCTGGTCCTGCTGGACTGGATGCTCCCCGACGGCAACGGGATCGACCTGATCCCCGAGATCAAGGAGAAACGCCCCAAGACCGCCGTCATCGTCCTCTCGGCCCGGGACGACAAAGAGAGTGAAATCGAAGCCCTGCGGACCGGGGCCGACGATTACATCAAAAAACCCTTCGACTTCGACATTCTGCTCATGCGTATCGAAGCCAAACTCCGTTTCGGCGGCAGCAACATCATCGAAATCGAAGAGCTGGTCATCAACCCCGAAGAGGAGAAGATCATCTACAAGGGAGAGGTGATCGAACTCAAAGGCAAACCCTTCGAGGTCCTGACCCACCTGGCGATGCACAAGGATCAGATCGTCTCCAAGGAGCAGCTCCTCGACGCCATCTGGGAAGAGCCCGAACTGGTCACTCCCAACGTCATCGAAGTCGCCATCAATCAAATCCGACAGAAGATGGACAAACCCCTGGGAATCACCACCATCGAAACCGTCCGTCGGCGGGGTTACCGCTTTTGCTTTCCTCAAAAAGCCTGAGACTCAACTTTCTCATCAAGCTCTCCGCCTCCATGGCGGTGCTGCTGGGATTCTTCTCCCTCATTCTCTATACCTACATCAATTACAGCGTCGAAACGGAACTGCGGGCTTCCCTGGTCAAACAGGCCAACTACCTCCAGGCCAATTTCGACGACCTGGAAAAAGCCCTCCGGGAGCAAAAGGAGATCCTCCGCAAAACGCTCAAAATCAACGCCCGGATCGTCTCCGCTCCCGCCGCCGCCTACCGGCCGCTCCATTTCGAAACGCTGGAGCGTGACGGACGCAGCTATCTCCAGGCCTATTTCCCCTACAATTTCCGCCGACAGAGCTACCTGGTCCTCACCGCCGACATCACCCAGCAGAAGCGGATGCAGCAAAAGGTATTCCGGGCGATCGTGCTCCTCAACCTCATCGCCATGGTCCTCATCCTCCTCTACGCCTTTCTCCTCTCGGGGATGCTTCTGGGCCCCATCCGTTTCTTCTCCCAAAAGCTGGAAAAGATGAACGAAAACATCCTCGAACCGCTGGATCTTTCCCAAATCCCCCATGAGTTCCACCCCCTGGGACGCTCCGTCAATTCCCTGGTCGCCCGGATCAAAAGCTTTCTCCTCTATAAAAAGGAGCTTTTCGTCGGGACCGCCCACGAACTCAAAACCCCCCTGGCGGTGATGAAGACCCGCTCCCAGGTCGCCCTCATCAAGAAAAAAAAGACCCCCGAAGATCTGGAACGGGTCCTTCGGGAAAATATCGGCACCATCGACGACATGAACCGCATCATCGGCGCGATTCTGGAATTCGGTCGGGCGGAGGGAGCCCAGTTCGAAAAGCCGGTGGAGATCGACCTCATCGCTTTTCTCCGAACCAAGGCCGAAGAGTTCGCCCTCCTCGCCCGTTCGGAAGGCAAGGAGCTTCGCTATCGCCTGAGCCCCCGGATGCTGAACCTCCGGATCCAGCCTCTTCTCCTGACCCAAATCCTCCAGAACCTGATCCAGAACGCCCTGCGCTTCACCCCACCCGGCGGCAAAGTCCAACTCTTCTCCTATCGAAAAGGAAACCGCTTCGTCATCAAAATCCGTGACGAAGGACCCGGGATCGACGAATCCCAGGACCTCTTCGCTCCGTTCAAACGCTCCAAGGAGTCTCCCGGCGCCGGCCTGGGACTCTTCCTGGTCAAAAGCGCGGCCGACGCGCTGGGCGCCACCGTGACCCTCCGCAACCGCCGGGACGGCCGGGGGACCGTCGCCACCTTCATCCTCCCCCTCCCCCGATAGTCTTCTGCCGCTGCGCTTTTCACTTTTTACAACCGGGAGCGCCCGTATATTCCGGGATTAAGGAAGCATTGGCTATAACTCGGAAATCAAATTTCCCAGCGGGGGTAAACCATGGCACTACTGATCACCGACGACTGCATCGCCTGCGACGCCTGTCGCGAAGAGTGTCCCAACGAAGCAATCGAAGAGAACGATCCCATCTACATCATCGATCCCGACCGATGCACCGAATGCGTCGGCTTTTTCGACGAACCCCAGTGCATCGCCGTCTGCCCCGTCGACTGCATCATCCCCGATCCCGACAATGTCGAGAGCGTGGAAGAGCTCAAGTTCAAGTTTCGGCAGCTGCAGGAGGAGCTCTAGGCCCCGATGCCCAAACGTATCGCGGTCATCGACATCGGCTCCAACTCCGCCCGCCTGGTGATCTACCAGCGCACCAGCCGCTACGGCTTTCACCTCATCACCCAGCAGAAGAGCCGGGTCCGCATCGGAGAAGGCGCTTACGAGCAGGGCGGAGAGCTTCAGCCCGCCGGAATCCGCCGCGCCTTCGGAGCGCTGCACTCCTTCGGCCATACCATCCGCGAATACAAGGTCCGCAAGGTCCACTGCGTCGCCACTTCCGCACTCCGGGACGCTCCCAACCGATCGGAGTTTCGCCGGTTGGTACGGGAACGCCTCGGTTTCGAAATCCGAATCATCGACGGTACCCGGGAAGCGGAATACGGAGCCGTAGCCGCTCTCAACCTCCTGCCGATCCGTGACGCCGTCACCTTCGACATCGGCGGAGGCTCCACCGATATGGCTCTGATCCGGGAGGGGAAGATCGTCGCCACCCACTCCCTGGACCTGGGAACCGTCCGGATCAAAGAGCTCTTCACCGATCCGGGACGCCCCCTCAAAGAGGCGAAACGGTACATCCGGGAGCGTCTGGAGACACTGCCCGAATCCTTCAGGGGCCCTCTCGCCGTTGCCATCGGGGGCAGCGGCCGGGCCCTGGCCCGGGGAATCATGCTCCACCGGAACTATCCCTTCGACAAGATCCACGCCTTCCGCTACAGCCTGGAGAAGGAGCGTGAATATCTCGAAGCGATCCCCCGGGCCTCTCTGGACGAACTCCCCGGACTCCACATCAAGAAAAACCGTTTCGACACCATCCGGGAAGGAACCCTCATCTTCCTGGAGGTCCTGCGCCACCTCGGAGCCGAGGAGGTCCTCACCAGCGGCGTAGGCGTCCGGGAGGGAGTCTTCCTCAGCGACCTGCTGCGCAACGACGGACTGCGCTTTCCCCACGGTCTCAACCCCAGCCTCCGAAGCATCAAGGACCGTTTCGATCTGCTCCGCCTTCCCGAAGGGAACAAACAGCGCATCGGCCGGGCCCTTTTCGAAATCCTCGCTCCCCGCTTCGACGGAAGCTCGGAACATCGCCGACTGCTCCACGATGCCCTGAGCCTCTCCAATATCGGCAAGATGCTCACCATCTACCGGGAACACCAACACGCTTTCTACATCGCGATGCAGGAACTCAACTACGGATACACCCACTCCCAGATGCTCACCATCGCCCTGCTGATGCGTTCCAAAGGCGACCGTCTCTACTACAAACCTCTCTATCGCCGTTACAAGATTCTCCTCCCGAAAAAACCGACGATCAAATGGCTCAGCTTCGCCTACACCCTCACCCTCATCCTCCATGAAAACTCCTCCAAAGCGGAGATCTCGTTCCGCTGGAACAACGACAAAACCCTCCAAATCTTCAGCGACCGTCCCCTCTATCTGGCCCACGAAGCGATCGACAACATGGAAAAACCCTACGGCATCTCCATCGAAATCCTCGACGGATGGGAAGAAAGCTGTAGTGGAGAGATTTGAGTGAGAAGTGGGTAGTGGGTAGAATTCCGGCCGATGGCCGGAAGAAGGAAAGCCGGATTATCCTGTCAACCACCCATTGACGAGCCCTGACACCTGTATCAAACTACCCTCTACTCACTATCCACTTCTCACTTCTCACTCTTCGACCGTAGGTCGAAGTCACTCCCAATCTTTCGGCAATTTCCCCTTCTCCGCCATGGCGGAGAAGTGTTCCAGCTCTTTGCGCCGCAGGATGCGGATGATGTTGGTGGTTCCAGGCACTCCCGGGGGGTCGCCGGCGGTAACGACATAGTTGTTCTCCTCGCGCAAGACGCCGGTTTCCAGTCCCCGGCGGATGACGTCGATCATCATCTGGCGGGCGCTCTCCGCGGCGGAGAGGAACGCGGGGATCACTCCCCAGACCAGGGTAAGCTGTCGGGCGACCACCGGATCGTGGGTCACGGCCAGGATCGGTTGGCGGGGACGATAACGGGAGAGCTTGCGGGCCGACTGTCCCGACGTGGTGATGGCCAACAGGGCCGCCGCGTCGATGTTTTGCAGAAGGTTGACCGCCGATTCGTCGATGACGTCCATCTCGTCGTTGTAGGGAAAACGATGGATCTTGAAATAGGGATAGACCGCTTCCGCCTCCCGGATCGTCGCCGCCATCGTTTTCACCGCCTCCACCGGATACTCCCCGATGGCGCTCTCCTCCGAAAGCATCAGGCAGTCGGAGCCGTCCAGGACCGCGTTGGCCACGTCGGAGATCTCCGCCCGGGTCGCCCGTTCGGCGTGGGTCATGCTCAGAAGCATCTGGGTGGCGGTGATGACCGGCTTGGAGGCTTCGTTGGCCTTGCGGATCAGCATCTTCTGGACCTCGGGGACCCGGTAGTAGGGGATCTCGATCCCCAGATCTCCCCGGGCCACCATCAATCCGTCGCTCTCGGCCAGGATCCCGTCGATATTCTCCACGGCGTCGAACTTCTCGATCTTGGCGATGAGATGCTGCCGCCCCCCCAGGCTCCGGACCAGCTCCCGGGCCTTGCGCATATCCTCGGCCTTCTGAACGAAGGAGATCGCCATAAAATCCACCTCGTGCTCCACGCCCCAGGCGATGTCGGCCCGGTCCTTCTCCGTCAGCACCTCCATATCGAGGCGGGTGTTTGGGAAGTTGACCCCCTTGCGGGAGGAGAGCATTCCCCCGCTGACCACCTCCGTCAGGACACTCGTTCCCACCTTCGTGACCCGGGTACAGATGATCCCGTCGTAGAGATAGATCAGCTCTCCCACTTTGAGCTTGTCCAGGAGTTCCGGATGGTTGAGGCTCACCACCAGATGATGGGGCTCCACGAAATCCCCGACGATCTCTTCCCGGACGAATTCGATGATATCGCCCACCTGGAGCGTCACATCCCGCTTGAGTTTGCCGATGCGGACCTTGGGACCGCTGATGTCCTGGAGCACCCCGACGAAAAGGCCGCAACGATCCGCCGCCTGACGGATCTGCTTCAGAGACTCTCGGTGATAGTCGTGATCCCCGTGGCTGAAGTTGAGCCGGAAGAGATTGGTCCCGGCTTTGATCATCGCTTCCAGACGCTCCACCGAACGGCAGGCAGGGCCGACGGTCGCCAGAATCTTGCAGTGTTTTTTCAAAAGTTCTCCTTCAATTCGGATCGGGTGCTCCCGTGGATTCCCCGGAACCGGACCCCCGGTCGGGGGATCGCCTCCCGGCCGCCTAAGCCGGCATGTAGAGTATCGTCATCCGCGGCAGGACCCAAAACCGGACGATCCCCCAGGCCACCAGTGCGCTGAGCGCCAGAAAGAGGAGAAACGCTCCCCGACTCCGGACGGCCAGATAGCCGCCCAGCGCCCCCAGGAGCAATCCTCCCAGGTGGGCGCTCATATCGACCTCGGGAATCAGCAGCCCCACCAGCAGGTTGAGCCCGAGAATCGCACCGAATTCCCGGACGAAACTCCGGTAGTGGGGCCCCAGTCGCTCCCGATGGAAAAAGGCGAACCCCCCCAGGGCCCCGAAAAGCCCGAAGATCGCCCCGCTGGCTCCGACGGACACCGCCGCGGGATGGGCCAGCAGGGAGACGAGGAATCCCATGACTCCGGAAGCCAGATAGATCGTCAGGGTCACGACCCCGCCGAAATAGTGTTCCATCATCCGTCCCACGATCCAGAGCGAAACCATGTTCAGGAGCAGATGGGTCAATCCCCCATGGAGAAACATGGCGCTTCCCAGGCGCCACCATTCGCCCCCCAGCAGCACCGCCGGCCCGTAGAGTCCCCCGCAGGCCACCAGCGTACGGTTGTCGATGGAGACGAGGCTGCCGGCACATGCGGCGCTCAGCAGATAGAAGAGGAGATTGACGAGGAGGAGTCCCCAGGTCAGAGGACTCTCCCTCAGGACCGCTCCCATCAGAGCTGGACGATCGCCTCGGGGAAGATCACTCCGTCGATACTGAAGCGGGCCATGGTCTCGATCCGCTTCTCGTTTTCGACGAGTACGAGGATGCGCGTATCGAACAGATAATCGTCGGCGATCTTCTGGATGGTGATGGCCAGTTCGTGTTCGGCGATGATGTAGGCCGCATCCAGGGCATTGGCGAAAATCGCCTCCCGGTTGGAACTGACGGTGACGGCGAACGGGAGCTCATGCTCCCGGCAATATTTTGCCAATTCGATGGAGACATTGAGGGGCTCCAGCAGAATCACGTCCCCGGGCCGGGTCCGTCCGATCTCTTCCACAGAAAAAACTTTGACGAAGCGGTTGCTCTCGATCCACGGATGTCCGAATATCAGCATAAAACACTCTCCTTCTTATTTGGCGGGCAGACACTCCCGGGAACAGTAATACCTGCCCCGGTATCGGATCGCCTCTCTCTTGACGACATAGGTGGAGCAGCGGGCGCACTCCACCAGCGTCTCCTCGTCCTCTTCCAGCGCTTCATTCCGGGATTCGGTACTCTCGTTCTCTTTCCTGGGGAGAAGCCGTCCTCCCGCCAATCGATAGAGTGCGTAGAGTATCACCCCGAGCGCCAACAGTTTCAAAAACATTTTCGGATCACCCCTCTCTCCGTCATGGGTCGGAATAGACAATATGATAACACGTTTGGGTTCACAACTCCCCCGACCCCTCTTTTCCCAGCAGAAGATAGCGTCGGGGAGGGCGTTCCCGGAGGGCGAGAATCTCCATCCCCTCCACCCGCTCCAGCTCCTCCTCCAGTCGGCTCCCCTTGTAGAGCAGATAGCGGGTCCGGAAATCGGCGACCCTCCGGGTGAGCTCCAGCAGCAACGCCGTGTCGCTCACCGCCCGGGAGCTGATGAGCCCGAAGGGAGGATGCCGCAGCCGCTCCACCCGCTCCCGGACCACCGTCGTGCGTTCCAGTCCCAGTTCCAGGACCGCCAGGCGCAGAAAGGCCGCCCGCTTCTTGAGGGGTTCGCAGAGCACCGTCTCCGTCTCCGGCCAGGCCACCGCCAGCAGCAACCCCGGAAATCCCGCGCCGGTGCCCACGTCCAGCAGGCTCGCGGGCCGCTCCACGAATCCCGTCGGAACCAGGGAATCGACGATATTGGCCTCGATCTCCCCCCGGTTCCTGGCGCCCGTGAGGTTATGGACCCCGTTCCACTCCTCCAGAAGCGCCGCGAAATCCTCCAGCCGCTCCAGAGCCTCCCCGTCGAGGAAAACCCCTTCCCGCTCCAGCGTTTTTTTCAGATCCCCCTTGCCGCTCACCGACTCCCCTCTACTCTCTCGCCAAACAATCCGCGGCGCAAAACGCCGCCCCCAAACTTTTCACTTTTCACTCTTCACTCTTCACTTCAAAGCAGATGTCCCATCTGCTCTTTCTTCACCCGCAGATAGTTTTCGTTGTGGGGGTTGGGTGCGATCTTGAGGGGGACCCGCTCCACGATCTCCACGTGGCTCAGGGATTCGATCTTTTTGGGATTGTTGGTCAGCAGGCGCATCCGTCGGATGCCGAAGTGTTCCAGGATCGTCTCGACGATCTCGTAGGTCCGTTCGTCGGCGGCGAAGCCCAGTTGGTGGTTGGCCGCGACCGTATCGAGCCCCCGGTCCTGGAGGGCGTAGGCGTTGACCTTGTTGAGGAGACCGATGTTGCGCCCCTCCTGACGATGGTAGATCAGCATCCCCCCCTCGGCGGCGATCCGCTCCAGGGAGGCTTCAAGCTGTTCGCCGCAGTCGCATTTGACGGAACCCAGGGCATCCCCCGTAAGACATTCGGAATGGACCCGCACCAGCGGGATCTCGGGAAGGGGATCGGTGAAGAGGGCCAGATGTTCCCGGCACCCCTCTTTAAACGCCTGAATCCGGAAAGTTCCGTACCGGGTCGGCAGCGTCGCGACGTTGGAGATCTCTACTTTTTTCATGGGGGCATTATACCCCAAGCGGACCCAGAGTTAAAAACGAGTAGAATTAACCTGCTTGGATACCACGGAAAGAAGGATACGCCCTATGTTCACACGATTTCGACGACGACGACTCTCCCCCGCCCTGCGGGACCTGCTCCAGGAGACCCATCTCATCCCCGACGATTTCATCTATCCCCTCTTCCTCCGCAGCGGCGAAGGGATCCGCAACGAAGTCGCCTCCATGCCCGGGGTCTTCCAGCTCAGCATCGACGAAGCGATCCGGGAGTGCACGGAGCTTCAGAACCTGGGATTGAAAGCGGTGATTCTTTTCGGCATTCCCGACGTCAAGGACAGCGTGGGATCCGACGCCCTCTGCGAACACGGGATCATCGCCACGGCGCTCCGGGAAATCAAGGCGGCCCACCCCGATCTCTTCGTCGTCACCGACCTCTGCTTCTGCGAATACACCGACCACGGCCACTGCGGGATCCTCGACCCGGTCCTCCAGACCGTCGACAACGACTCCACCCTGGAAAACCTGGGCAAACAGGCGGTGATCCACGCCAAGGCCGGCGCCGACATGATCGCCCCCAGCGGAATGATGGACGGGATGATCACCGCCATCCGCAGCGCCCTGGACGCGGCGGGCTACGAGCACCTTCCCATCATGAGCTACTCCACCAAATTCGCCAGCGCCTGGTACGGCCCCTTCCGGGACGTGGCCGAAAGCGCCCCCAGCTTCGGGGACCGGCGCAGCTACCAGATGAACCCCGCCAACCGCCGGGAGGCGATCCTGGAATCTCTCGAAGACGAAAAAGAGGGAGCCGACATCCTGATGGTCAAGCCGGGCCTCGCCTACCTGGACATCCTGAGGGACATCCGGGAAGCCAGCCGCCTTCCCCTGGCGGTCTACAACGTCAGCGGAGAATATTCGATGTTCAAGATGGCCGCCCGGGCCGGAGTGATCGACTACGAACGGGTGATGATGGAGACGCTGCTCGCCTTCAAACGGGCCGGCGCCGACCTCATCATCAGCTACCACGCCAAAGAGGCCGCCGCCCTGCTCCGCCAGGGCTGAACCCGTCCCACCGACTTCCAAGGAGAGCCCCATGCCCCAGACCAGCGCGGAACAATACACCCAGTCGATCCTCCAGCATATCCGGGAGTGTTCCCCCGGGCAGGAGGAGTTCTACCAGGCCGCCACCGAAGTCTTCGAAAGCCTGGTCCCCCTCCTGGAGGAGGAGAAGAAATACCGGGAGAAGAGCATCCTGGAACGGATCATCCTGCCGGAACGGACCATCATCTTCCGGGTCACCTGGACCGACGACTCGGGCAAGATCCACACCAACCTCGGCTACCGGGTCCAGTTCAACTCCACCCTCGGCCCCTACAAAGGCGGACTCCGCTTCCACCCCAGCGTCAACCTGGGGATCATCAAGTTCCTGGGCTTCGAGCAGATCTTCAAAAACGCCCTGACCAACCTCGGCATCGGCGGCGGCAAGGGAGGCAGCAACTTCGATCCCAAGGGCAAAAGCGACAACGAAATCATGCGTTTCTGCCAAGCCTTCATGAACGAACTCCATCGCCACATCGGCGAGACCCGGGACGTTCCCGCCGGCGATATCGGCGTCGGCGCCCGGGAGATCGGCTACCTCTTCGGACAGTACAAGATGCTTACGGGCCGCTTCGAAGGGGTCGTCACCGGCAAGGGGATCGGCTGGGGCGGCTCCTTCGGACGCCGGGAAGCCACCGGCTACGGCTCGGTCTATTTCGCCGAACACATCCTCAACAAACACGACGAAGAGCTCAAAGGGAAACGCTGCTGCATCTCCGGCTCGGGAAACGTCGCCACCTACACCATCGAAAAACTTCACAGCATGGGGGCGATCCCCATCAGCTGCTCCGACTCCAAAGGGACCATCCACCATCCCGACGGCATCGACGTCAAAACCCTCAAGGCGATCAAGGAGGTGGGCCATGAATCCCTGGAAAAATATGCCCAGCTCCACCCCGACGCCACCTACATCCCCCTGCACAAGTATCCCGAAGGGGGACACGCCGTCTGGAGCATTCCCTGCGACGTCGCCTTCCCCAGCGCCACCCAGAACGAACTGAACCTGGTCGACGCGAAAAATCTGGTGCGCAACGGCTGCCGCCTGGTCAACGAGGGGGCCAACATGCCCACCACCCCCGACGCCCTGGAATACCTCCGGGCCCACGGGGTTCTCTTCGGCCCCGCCAAAGCCGCCAACGCCGGCGGGGTGGCCGTCAGCCAGCTGGAAATGGCCCAGAACGCCAGCATGCAGCGCTGGAGCTTCGCCGAGGTGGACACCCGCCTCTTCGGGATCATGAAAAACATCTTCGAAACCGCCGACGAAACCGCCCGGGAGTTTGGCCAGGAGGGCAATCTCCTCATGGGAGCCAACATCGCCGGCTTCCGCCGGGTCGCCGACGCCATGATCGACGAGGGAGCCGTCTGAGACCCCTGACGTAAAAATCGAAGAATTATTCTCATTTACCTTCGATTATACTTTGCAGCGCACAATACGGGTGTCGGTTATCGATCGACCCGCCACGTCATCGCGACACCGACCATCGAATTCATTTTTCCTCCTTTGAATTTGTTTTCCCTCCTTTCAGTTCCCGGGCGACCGGGAACCTTTACGATCCATCCCGGATCTCCGACCCTTCCTTC
>CAZGGT010000140.1:0-6551 GCA_964525335.1 uncultured Nitratifractor sp.
GCCGGGGCGGTGGGAATCTCGTTCGCGGGACAGGTCGACGGAGGGCGGATCCTGGCTTCGCCCAACGTTCCGCTTCCCCCGATGGATCTGGCCGCCTATCTCCACGAACGTACCGGAGCGGCCGTCGCCGTGGAAAACGACCTCGACTGCGCCGCCCTGGCGGAGGCGGAGGAGTGGAAGGCGGAGGATCTGGTCGTTCTCTACTCGGGGACGGGATTGGGAGCCGGGTTCGTCGTCCGCGGCGCATTGGTCCGTGGGCACCGGGGTATGGCGGGAGAGCTGGGGCACATTCCGTACCGTGAAGCTCCCTTCGCCTGCGGCTGCGGCAAGCGCAACTGCGTGGAGCTCTACGCCTCGGGAAGCGGTCTGGCCAAATGGCGGGCTTTTCACCGCTGCGAGGAGGAGGATCTGGCGGCTCTCCGTGACTCGGAGCGTTCCGAATGCCGGGAGATCTACCGCAACTACCTGGACGGGCTCCTGGCGGCGGCCGGAACGGCGATCACTCTCTGCAATCCCGAAATGCTGGTCCTGGGCGGGGGGGTGATCCGGGCCAATCCCTGGCTGCTGAAAAAACTCTCGGCACGGATCGCCTCCTATGCCCTCCCGATCGCCTGTCGGGAGCTGCGTATCGAAATGAGCCGCCTGGAAAACGCCTCCCTTCGTGGAGCGGAGCTGCTGGCGGAGCGTCTCGCTTCCCGCTGAGTGCACGGTACGGGCCTCTCCGGAACGCCGAAACGGTCTTCGTGACGGAATCCGGGTAAAATAGAGGCACAAAGGAGTCGCCATGTCCCAAGCCTTCAAGATTCTCTTTACCGCTTCCGAAGTGGTTCCCTTCGCCAAGACGGGGGGACTCGCCGATGTCGCGGGCGCCCTGCCCAGAGCCCTGGCCGCCCTGGGCCACGAAGTGGTGGTGGTGATGCCCCGCTATTACGCCATCGACCGCTCCGGGCTGGAGCATCTGCCCGGAGCGCTGGGGGTCCCTATGGGGACGATGGGGGAGCTCTGGGCGGGGGTCTACCGCACGACCCTGCCCGAGAGCGAGGTTCCGCTCTATCTCATCGATTACGAAGCCTTCTACGGCCGCTCCGGTCTCTATACCGACGAACACGGTTTCGGCTATGCGGACAACGATCTACGCTTCACCTTTCTCTCCAAAGCGGCGATGCAACTGGCCCACAAGCTGGGATTCACCCCCGACATTCTCCACGCCCACGACTGGCACACCGCCGTCCAGCCGATTTTGCGCAACACCCGCTACGCGCAGGAGGATCGTTTCGCGGAGACGGCAACGGTCCTGACCATCCACAATCTCCAGCACCAGGGGATTTTCGACCGGCACATCATGGAGATTCTGGATGTGGGCTGGGAGCATTTCAATCCCTACGAACTGGAGGCCATGGGCGGGGTCAATTTTCTCAAAGGAGGCATCGCCCATGCCGACGCGGTGACCACCGTCAGCCGCAAATACGCCCGGGAGATCCAGACGCCCGAATACGGCTTCGGCCTCGACGACCATATCCGTGCCCATGCCGACAAACTCACGGGGATCCTCAACGGCGTCGATTACGACGAGTGGTCGCCCGCCACCGATCCCCACCTTCCCGCACGCTACGATCTGGGGGAGATGGAGGGCAAGGGGATCTGCAAGGCGGAACTCCAGCGCCACTTCGGCCTGCCGGAGGATCCCACGGTTCCGCTCGTAGGATTCGTGGGACGCTTTGCCGAGCAGAAGGGAATCGCTCTCATCGCCGGGGCGATGGAGGGACTGCTCCATCTGGGGGCGCAGTTCGTCTTTCTGGGGACGGGGGAGAAGTGGGCCGAAGGATTCTTCTCCGATGTGGCGGGACGCTGGTCCGATCGCGTCGCCTGCCATGTCGGGTATTCCAACCCCCTGGCGCATCGGATCGAAGCGGGAGCGGATCTTTTTCTCATGCCCTCCCTGTTCGAACCCTGCGGACTCAATCAGATCTACTCTCTGCGCTACGGCACTCTGCCCATCGTCCGGGCGACGGGGGGACTCGACGACACCATCGTCAACTACGATCCCGCCACCGGCGAGGGAACGGGCTTCAAATTCTGGGATGCGAATGCCGACGCCCTTTACCATACGGTCCGATGGGCGGTGGAGACATGGAGGGAGGCGCCCGAAGCCTATCGGACGATGCAGGAGCGGGCAATGAGGGAACGCTTCGACTGGGAGCGTTCGGCCCGGGAGTACGAGCGGGTCTACCGCGAAGCTCTGACGCGCAGAAGGGGCTGAGATGCGGAAGGTACACTACGACATCTCCCCGTGGGGAGAGACCGACAGCTATCTCTTCAAAGAGGGGACCCACACCCGTCTCTATGAGATCCTGGGAAGCCGACGGATGGTCCGGGAAGGCGCAGAGGGGGTCTATTTCGCCGTCTGGGCTCCCCATGCCGAGAGTGTGAGCGTCGTCGGGGATTTCAACGCCTACCGCCCGGGGGTCCACCCCCTCAGGCTCCGGATCGACGGCAGCGGGGTCTGGGAGGGGTTTATCGAGGGTGTGGGCCGGGGATTGACCTACAAATATTTCATCACCTCCGCGGTGGACGGCCACGGCTTCGAAAAGATCGATCCTTTCGGCTTCCATTTCGAAACCCCTCCCAAGACCGCCACGAAGATCTGGTCCCTGGAGGGCTACGAGTGGCGGGACGAAGCGTGGATGGAGCGGCGCCACGAGGTCAACGCCCACACCGCCCCCATGAGTACCTACGAGGTACACCTGGGCTCCTGGCGCACCCATGCCGACGGAACGGTCCTGAGCTACCGGGAAGCGGCGGAACAGCTGGCGGAGTACCTGGTGGAGATGAACTACACCCACGTGGAGCTGATGCCGGTGACGGAGTTTCCTTTCGACGGCTCCTGGGGCTACCAGGTGACGGGCTATTTCGCTCCCACCTCCCGCTACGGCACCCCCCAGGATTTCATGGCCTTCGTCGACATCATGCATGCCCACGGCATCGGGGTCATCGTCGATTGGGTTCCCTCCCACTTCGTCACCGACGGTCACGGACTCATCCGCTTCGACGGAACGGCGCTCTATGAACACGAGGATCCCCGCCAGGGCTTCCACCCCGAGTGGGGGAGCGCCCTTTTCAACTACGGGCGCAACGAGGTGCGGGCCTTCCTGGTGAGCAGCGCCATGTTTTGGTTCGACAAATACCATATCGACGGGATCCGGGTCGACGCCGTCGCCTCGATGCTCTATCTCGACTACGCCCGCAAGGAGGGAGAATGGATCCCCAACCGCTACGGCGGCAACGAAAATCTGGAGGCGATCGCGTTTCTGCGCCAACTCAACGAATCGGTCTATCGGGAAAACCGGGGGGTGGTGATGATCGCCGAGGAGTCCACCGCCTTCCCCATGGTGAGCCGCCCCGTCTATCTGGGCGGGCTGGGCTTCGGCTACAAATGGAACATGGGATGGATGCACGATACGCTCAACTACTTCAAGCTCGATCCCATCCATCGCCAGCATCACCACCACCAGCTCACCTTCAGCTTCTTCTACATGCATCATGAGAACTATGTCCTGCCCCTGAGCCACGACGAAGTGGTCCACATGAAGGGGTCGCTGCTCAACAAGATGCCCGGAGACGAACAGCGGAAATTCGCCCACCTGAGGGCTCTGTTTGCCTACATGACCGCCCACCCGGGGAAAAAGCTCCTTTTCATGGGGGGAGAGCTGGCCCAGTGGAAGGAGTGGAACTACCGGGAGGGGCTGGAGTGGTACCTCCTGGACAATCCCCTGCACAAGGGGGTCCAGAAGCTCGTCGCCCGGCTCAACGCCCTCTACCGGGACGAACCGGCGCTCCACCGCTACGACTGCGAACCCCGGGGCTTCGAGTGGATCGACGACCAGGATTATCAAAACAATATCCTGGTCTGGCTCCGCAGGGGAGAGGAGGACGAGGAGCCGGTGGTGGTGGTCTGCCACTTCGCCGACACCCTCCGGCCCGGCTATCGGATCGGCCTGCCCGCCGGGGGACGTTATCGGGAGATCTTCAACTCCCAGGACCCGGAGTTCGCCGGCTGGGGTGGGAAAAACGCCGAAGCGTTGGAGGCCGAGGAGCGGGAACATCACGGCCGCCCCTATTCTCTGGAGCTTACCCTTCCGCCACTGAGCGTCCTTTTTCTCAAACGGGAGGAGGGAACGCCTTCCTGTTAGCTTTCCCGTGTTATAACTTCTCCAAAAGTACCGGAAAACCGCTTCGCCCGCTCTCCGGGCGGACGAACGGTTCCGCAGGAGTCTTTATGCGTCTCTTCATCCTCTCCCTCGTTTTTCTCGTCACTCTGCTGCCGGCCACCACTCCCCGCGAGGAGCAGCTTCGTGCCGCCATCGTCAAGGTCTACACCGTGGTCAAAACGCCCAACTACTCCGTCCCCTGGAGCAGCAGCATCCAGCAGATCAGCGGTTCGGGGGCGGTGATCGAAGGGCATCGTATCCTCACCAACGCCCATGTCGTCGCCAACCGCACCTTTATCGAAGTGCAGCGTTATGGAGAGCGGCGACGGTACATCGCCCGGGTGGAGGCGGTCTCCCATCAGCTGGATCTGGCACTGCTCACGGTGGAGGATCCCCACTTTTTCGACGGCATCACCCCGTTGAAGCTGGGAACATTGCCCCAGATCGAGCAGAAGGTTTCGGTCTACGGGTTCCCCATGGGAGGCGACACCCTCAGCGTCACCGCCGGAGTGGTCTCCCGCATCGAGCATCAGCGCTACGTTCACAGCGGCGAATCCTTCCTGGCGATCCAGATCGATGCCGCGGTCAACCCGGGCAACAGCGGCGGTCCGGCCATCAGCGACGGCAAGATCGTCGGCGTGGTGATGGAGGGGATCCAGAAAGCCCAGAACATCAGCTACCTGGTCCCCACGGTCATGGTCCGCCATTTCCTCAAAGATCTGGAGGACGGGAAGCTTGACGGAGTCCCCGCCTTCGCCGTTTTGACCCAGGCCATGGAGAATCCGACCCTCAAACGGACCTTCGGTCTGGGGCCCCGGGACGGCGGGGTCCTGGTGGATCTGCTGATTCCCACAGGCGGGCTGGAAGGGATTCTCAAGAAAAACGACGTGATTACCGCCATCGACGGCCATCCCATCCAGGAGGATGCCACCGCCGCCTTCCGTCCCCACGAATTCACCAACTACGAATATTACGTCCAGCTGCATCAGATGGGCGAGAAAGTGGGGCTTGATCTGCTGCGGGACGGCAAAAAACTCCACATCGACGCTCCGTTGCTCAAGACTGCCGACGATCTGTTGCTGATCAAGAGCTATCGCTACGATGCCATGCCCCGATATACCATCTTCGGAGGATATGTCTTTTCCCCCCTGACCCGCAATCTCGCCGTGCAGGTGGCCCGCAGCCACATCGGGCTCATTCCCTATCTCGAAGATTTCGTCAGCAAAAAGCGCAAAGAAGTGGTCCTGCTTCTGCGGGTTCTTCCCAGTCCCCTGAGCCGAGGGGACTACAGCCTCGTTTTCTGGCCCGTCGAAAAGATCGACGGCAAGCGTTTCGTCGATTTCAACGAGTTTTATCGGAAACTGAACCGGGGGACGACCCCCCTGGTGACCCTGGAGAACAAAATGGGACAACGGGTCGTCATCGACCGCCGGCTCGCCCGGCAGATGCAGGAAGAGATTCTCCGCAAATACAATATCGAATACGCCGATTCCGAGGAGCGTCGGACGCATTAGGAGCGTCGCAGAACGCACGCCCCGATGCGTCGGAGAACCGTGGGAAGAGAAGTCGATATGCTACACTTCGTTCAAAAATCCGGAGGATCCCTATGAGGCGAGGCGTGCTACTGCTCAATATGGGCGGCCCCAACAAAATCGAGGAGGTGGAACTTTTCCTTCGAAACATGTTCGCCGATCCCCGAATTCTGCCGATGGCCCCCTGGCTGCGAAAGCTCGTCGGGAAGCGGATCGTCCGCAGGCGGCTGGACGAGGCCCGGGAAAACTACCGGGAGTTGGGAGGCAAATCGCCTCTGACGGAGATTACCCTCTCTCTGGCGGCGAAGGTGGAGAAGGAGACGGGATGGCCGGTGCGGCCGGCGATGCGCTACGTCCCGCCTTTCGCCGATGCGGCGCTTCGGGAGTTTCGGGAGAAGGGGGTGGAAGAGCTCGTGCTCGTTCCCATGTATCCCCAGTACTCCACCACCACGACCCTCTCTTCGGTGGAGGATGTGGAAGCCCGGTGCGAAGCGATGGGGTACCGACCCCGGATTCGGGTCGTGGATCCCTACTACGACGACTACGACTATCTCTCGATCCAGGCCGACCTGATCGCCGAAGCGATGGAGGGGACCGACAGCGCGGAGTACGACCTGATCCTCTCGGCCCACGGCCTGCCCCTGAGTATCATCCGTGCCGGGGACCCCTACGAAAAGCAGGTCGAGGCCAATGTTTCGGCCCTGAAGATGGTGCTGCGGGAGCGGGGGATGATATTCAAAAATATCAGACTGGCCTACCAGTCCAAGGTGGGCAACGCCGCCTGGCTGGAGCCCAACCTGGCCGACCTGCT
>CAZGGT010000141.1:0-5608 GCA_964525335.1 uncultured Nitratifractor sp.
GTGGAGGATCTGGGCGGAGGCCAGGGCGTTTTCAAAGCCGATCTGGGGCGGCTGGGGGCGGGCGTAGCGTCCGAACGCCGACCCCCGGTGCCGGGCGATTCCCTCCAGATCGATCGCCTCGGGGATGCGCTCGATGAGCAGCGTCTTGCCGCTGCCGGTCCGGCCTCCGATGACGAGGATCTCCTTCTCCCGGGCCAGGTGGAGGCTCTCCTCCATGAGAAAGCGGCGAAACGCCTTGTACCCGCCCCGGATCCGGGGCAGGAGCGTTCCCCGCTCCGCCAGCCACTCCTGGACGATGGCCGATCGTTGCCCGCCTCGCCAGCAGAAAAGGACGGTATCGGGATGTTTCCGTGCGAAGTCGATCCAGGCGGCGATGCGTTCCTCTTTGACCGTGCCGCTGACGAGACGGTGCCCCAGGGCCACGGCCGCGGCATTGCCCTCCCGTTTGTAGGTGGTGCCGACCCGCTCCCGTTCCCGATCGCTCAGGAGAGGGAGGTTGACGGCGCCGGGAAAGGAGCCCTTGGCGAACTCTACGGGAGCGCGCAGGTCGATCAGCGGTCGTTTTTCCGTCACCAAGGAACGATAATCGTCGAAAAGAGGAAGTGCGTGGGACACCCGGAATGCTCCGATGGAAGATTTTTGGAATTATACTCCAAATCTTCGGGAGGGAATATTGACAATTTTCGGCCGGAGCGTCATAATCGTTCAAAAAGGCGAAAGGAGTTTCCCATGTTTTTGGATCGTAAGGACGCAGGTCGGAGGCTGGCGGAAGCTCCGGCCTGTCGGCGGGGAGAAGAGAGGTTTCGGGTCCTGGCGATTTCCCGTGGAGCTGTGAGACTCGGATACGAGGCCGGACTTGTCGGAGGGAGGGAAATTTCGCAGATCATGCGGCGATGGCGCACGGAGTGGGGAAGATGATCGCCCTGATCCAGCGGGTTCGCCGTTCTTCCGTGACGGTGGAGGGAAAAGAGGTCGCCCGGATCGGGCCGGGGATGACCGTCCTCCTGGGGGTGCTTTGGGAAGATACGGAGGAGGAGATCGCCCGGCTCCTGAAGAAGCTGCCCCATCTGCGGATCTTCGCCGACGAGGAGGGGAAGATGAACCGCTCCCTCGTGGAGATCGGAGGGGAAGCGCTGGTAGTGAGCCAGTTCACCCTGGCGGGCAGCGTCAAAAAGGGGAGGAGGCCGAGCTTCGACCGGGCGATGCCCCCGGCGGAGGCGGAATGGCTCTACGAGCGCTTCTGCGAAGAGCTGGAGCGCTTCGTCCCGGTGAAGCGGGGGGTCTTCGGAGCGACGATGGAGGTGGAGATTCTCAACGACGGCCCGGTCACCTTCATCCTGGACAGCCGGGAACTCTGAGGAGGCGGCACATGGCGCAGGTGTTTCATACCGGGATCACCGACGAGGCAACGATCCGGAAGATTCTGGAAGCAGAGGGGTATTTCGATATCTTCCGCTGGTGCGACGCCGCCGGGACCCGCTATCCCCTCCATACCCATCCCCATCGGGAGGTGCGCTGGATCCTCTCGGGAATCCTGGTGATCGAGGAGGGAGACGCGGTGCTGGAGCTCCGGCCCGGAGACCGGATGGAGAGCGAGGCGGGCGTACCCCACAGCGCCCGGGTTCCGGAGGATGTCTGTTATCTCTGCGGGAGCCGGTAAGAGATTTACGGAGAGTTTGGATAAAATAAGAAACTCATAAGATCCGTACGAGGAGCAGGGATGAAGCGAGGAATGAACTATGCGATGGCGGCGGTGTTGTTGTTGGTCTTGAACGGTTGTTTCGGAGGGGGTGAGAAAGAGCAGGAATACGACAAATCGGCCCAGGGGTGGTACGATGCCATCCAGAACTCCGTAGCGAGAGACGAGCTGGAAAAGGCCGACAAACAGTTTCTTTCCCTGCGGAGCGAACACATGAACTCCGCTTTGCTTCCGACCACGATGCTGATTCTCGCTCAGGCGCATATGGCGGATGAGGAGTATCTTTTGGCGGATTATTATCTCGACGAATATCTCAAGCGGTATGGAAGTGGTGCGAAAGGAGAGTTCGCTCGATTCCTCAAGCTCAAGGCGGCGTTTTACGGGATTCGCGATATCAACAAGGATCAGAAACTCGTAGGCGATACCCTGGCCAAGTGCCAGGCCTTCGTCCGTTCCCACGGCGGGAGCCGTTATGCGCCCCTGGTCCGGACCATGATCGTCCGCCTCCAGATGGCTCAGTACCTGCTCAATGCCGACATCGCTCATCTCTACGACAAGATCGGCAAACCCGAAGCGGCCAAACTCTACCGGGAAAAGAACGCGAAATTCCTCTACAAGCCCGAGCAGATCGACAATCCCTCCGGGGGCTTTCTCTCCAGTCTCAATCCTTTCGACTGAGAACTCCTGCGCTCCGGTGCGTGGGGTGACGCTTGACATTTTTTCTCTCGTGTAGTATATTCTTAAAGAAAATTTAAGACTTTATAAACAACAACTCAAAAGGTATCAATCATGCAACTAAGCGATTATGACAAGTTTCCGGCCATTCTTCCCATTGTCGGGGAGGATGAAATGTTTTTCTATCCTTTTATGATCAGCCCGATTTTTCTCAGTTCCCAGCCCGATATCGACGCGGCGACCAAAGCGATGGAGGAGAACTCCCTGCTGTTCGTGGCGACCACACGTCCCGGACATGAGGGGGAACGGAGTCATGAGGCGATCTACCCCGTCGGAGTCATCGGAAGCATCATGCGCAAAGTCCATATGCCCGACGGACGGGTCAAAATCCTCTTTCAGGGATTGGCCCGGGGTCGACTCATGGAAGCGGTGGAGGGCGAACCGCTGCAGGCAAAGATCGGGATCGTGGAGAACGACAGTTACAATCGGCTCAAAGTCGATGCACTGCTCAATATGCTGCGGGAGAAAATCAAGCAGCTCAGTCAGCTCAACAGCTCCATTCCCGCCGACCTGGTCAAGACCATCGAAGAAAACGACGAGCCCCACCGCATCGCCGATCTGGTCTCTTCGATGTTGCCGCTCAAAAAGGAGAAGGCCTACGAGCTCTATACCCAGGAGAACATCGAAGAGCGCCTTTTGGGGATCATCGACATCATCGCGGGACAGATCGAGGCCCTGAAGGTCCAACGGGAGATCAGTTCCAAAGTTCACAACAAGATCGAGCAGACCAACAAAGAGTATTTTCTCAAGGAGCAGCTCAAAGAGATCCAGAAGGAGCTGGGGGTCGACACCCAGAGAGAAGAGGAGATCGCCGCTTTTCGGGAAAAACTGGAAGAGATCAAATCCCATCTCGAAGAGGATGCCTACAAGGAGATCAAGAAACAGCTCGATCGTCTGGCCCGGATGCATCCCGACAGCGCCGACGCCATCGTGCTTCAAAACTATCTGGAGTGGGTGTTCGACATGCCGTTCGGAAAATATTCCAAGGGGCAGCTGGATGTCAAGAAGGTGGCGGCGGAGCTGGACAAAGACCACTATTCCCTCGAAAAACCCAAAGAGCGGATCGTGGAGTATTTTTCCGTCAAGGAACTGGCCCAGCTTCGGGGCAAGAAAGAGACCGAGAGCAAGGGGGTGATCCTCTGTTTCGCCGGACCTCCGGGCGTGGGGAAGACCTCGTTGGCCAATTCCATCGCCAAGGCGCTGGAGCGACCCTTGGTGCGGATCGCTCTGGGGGGATTGGAAGATGTCAACGAACTGCGGGGGCACCGGCGCACCTACGTCGGGGCGATGCCCGGCCGGATCGTCCAGGGGCTCATCGAGGCCAAGACGATGGACCCGGTGATGGTCCTGGACGAGATCGACAAAGTGGGACGCACCCATCGGGGCGATCCCACGGCGGCCCTCCTGGAGATTCTGGACCCGGAGCAGAACACCCACTATCGGGATTATTATCTCAACTTCCACATCGATCTGAGCAAGGCGGTTTTCATCGCCACGGCCAACGAACTGGGATACATCCCCGCGCCCCTGCGGGACCGGATGGAGATCATCATCGTCAACAGCTACACTCCCGAGGAGAAGTATGAGATCGCCCGGCGCTACCTGATTCCCCAGGAACTCAAGAAACACGCTCTGCGTCCCGACGAATTCAGTATTTCCAAAAAGGCGCTTCGCCTCCTGATCGATGAATATACCCGGGAGCCGGGCGTCCGAAACCTCCGGAGAAAAATCGCCACCCTGATGCGCAAAGCCGCCCGGCAGATACTGGAGGATCCGAAGATCGACCATATCCGGATCAACGCCAAAAATCTCCCCAAATATGCGGGCAAAAAGGTCTTCGAATTCTCCGTCATCGAGGAAGAACCGCAGGTGGGAGTGGTTAACGGGCTGGCCTGGACGGCGGTGGGAGGAGATGTCCTGACCGTCGAGGCGATCAAGATCAAGGGCAAGGGACTGATGCAGCTCACCGGAAGCCTGGGTGACGTGATGAAGGAGTCGGCACGGATCGCCCACAGTGTGGTCAAGATCCTGATCGATGAAGGAACGGTGAAGATCCCCGTCCGGATGATTCCCCGCACCGCCAAGGAGAAGGAGGAGGGGCTCCGTCCGGACGCCAGCGAAGTCTACAAGCGTTACGATCTGCATCTGCACGTTCCCGAAGGGGCTACACCCAAGGACGGCCCGAGTGCGGGAATCACCATGGCGACGGCCATCGCCTCCATCTACAGCGGTCGCAAGGTGGACAACAAAATCGCCATGACCGGAGAGCTGACCCTCACGGGGAAGGTTCTTCCGATCGGAGGGTTGAAAGAGAAGCTCATCGCCGCCTACAAAGCGGGAGTGACCCGGGCGTTGATCCCGAAGAAAAACTACGAACGGGATCTGGAGGATCTTCCCAAAGAGGTCCTGGATCATGTGGAGATTCTTCCCGTCGAAACGGTCGAAGAGGTACTGAACCTGGCGCTGATCTGACGTTTTGTCTTAAGACCGGTCGCCGCGGTCGGGAGTGGGAGCCTTCACTCCGTTTAGGACCGGACTCCTGGGCGGGAAAAGGGATCCTTCCACCGTGCAATCCGAGAACCTGCGGGCGATCAGAACAGGCGCTTCGAAGCTGTGGAATCCCGAAGCAGGGTTCGGGCGTCGCTCCGGGTGAGGCATTGGAAATGTGATACCGGGTGTTTCCTCCGATCGGAGGAGGGGAGTGATGCTTCGATCCTCAGGACTGGGTCCAATATCGGATACGGTCGACGAGTTCCTCTTCGCCGATGGGTTTGATGATGAAATCTTCGGCTCCCAGATTGAGAACCGTGCTTTTTTGGGTATCGTCTGTCGAGAGGACGATGACGGGAATCCGGCTGTTCGCAGGATCGGATCGAAAGATTTTGAGAAACTCTTTGCCATCGAGGACGGGCATCAGAATGTCCAGAAGAATCAGGCCGATATCGGGATGTTCTTTCAAGGCCTTGAGGGCCTCGGAGCCGTCGTTGGCCTCTACGATCGTTCCGACGAGATCGGAATGACGCTTGAGAAGCGCCTGGATCAGTTTTCTGTTGATGAAATCGTCATCGACGATCAGGACTTTCATACTCATTGCTCACCTCGGATATTTTTGATAAATTTTTCGAAATTTTCCCGACTCATTTTATCGGTATAGACCTGGTAGTTCAAGCCTTC
>CAZGGT010000142.1:0-6527 GCA_964525335.1 uncultured Nitratifractor sp.
CTGGTCGCCTACGACACCGGGGCCAACCCCAAAAAGGCGGTCACCTTCGCCAAGCGGCTGATCTTCAAGGACAAGGTCGACGCCATCGTCGGACCCTCCACCACGGGAGAGACCATGGCGATCATCCCCCTGGTGGAGAAGAACAAGGTCCCCCTCCTCTCCATGGCGGGGGGCGTGCCCATCGTCGAACCGGTCAAGCCCTGGGTCTTCAAGATCGTCGCCACCGACCGGATGGCCTGTGAGAAGATCATGGAGGATATGAAGAAAAAGAAGATCTCCAAGATCGCCATGATCTCCGGCAGCGGCGGCTTCGGCAAGTCGATGCGCAAACAGTGCAAGCTGGTCGCCGACAAGATGGGCATCCAGATCCTCGCCGACGAGACCTACGGCAAGAAGGATACCGACATGACCGCCCAGCTCCTCAAGATCAAGAACACTCCCGGCGTCCAGGCGGTCCTCAACCCCGGCTTCGGGCAGGGCCCCGCCATCGTCGCCAAAAACTACCGCCAGCTCCAGATGGAGCAGCCCCTCTACGAGTCCCACGGGGTCGCCTCCAAGAAGTTCATCGAGATCGCCGGTCCCGCCGCCGAAGGGGTCCGCCTCGTCTCGCCCCCGGTGCTCGTCGCCGGGAAGCTCCCCGACTCCAACCCGGTCAAAAAGGTCTGCATGGAGTACAAAAAAGAGTATGAAAACGCCTTCAAAACTCCCGTCTCCAGCTTCGGCGGCCACGCCTACGACGCCCTCTTCGCCATCGTCGACGCCGTCAAGCGCGGCGCCAAGGACCGCCGGAGCATCCGGGACAACCTGGAGAGCCTCAAAGGCTTCGTCGGCATCGACGGCGTGGTCAACATGAGCCCCACCGACCACCTGGGCCTGGACACCAAATCGGGCATGGTCAACCTGGTCATCAAAAACGGCGACTGGAAGATTGCGGAGTGACGCCGCCTTTGGCGGCGTAGTTATTGGTTATTGGTGTATTGGGGGGAGAGAGTGCTACGTGCTACGTGCTACGTGTTACGAAAGATAAGGGTCGCCGAAGGCGACGATTTGAATAAGAAAGCGTTGCGAAGCAACGCCATCCGAAACTTTTCACTCTTCACTTTTCACTCTTCACTCTCCGCCCCCCGGCCGGAGCCGCTTTTCACTCTTCACTCTTCACTCGCACCAGAGGTGCGCCCATGACCGAACTCCTCGCCTTTCTCCTTACCGGGATCACCGTCGGCTTCGTTTACGCCCTGGTGGGGATGGGGTTTACCGTCATCTACAACTCCAGCGGCATCATCAACTTCGCCCAGGGGGAGTTCGTCATGGCGGGGGGGATGCTGACGGTCTTTCTCATCGCCTGGGGGGTTCCCTTTCTTCCCGCCTACTTGCTGGCGATCCTCCTGACGGCCCTGCTGGGGGTCCTGCTCTGGAAGCTCACCGACCTCTCCCGGGAGAGCTCCCAGGTCTCCCTCATCATCCTCACCCTCGGCTACGCCATCTTCCTGCGCGGGACGGCGGAAGTGGTCTTCGACAAGGAGCTTCACACCCTGCCGCCCCTTCTCGGAGACCGCTCCTTCCACCTCTTCGGAACCGTCCTGAGCATCCAGGCGCTCCTGGTGATCCTGGTCTCCCTGGCCATCGTGGCGGGGCTCTGGTTCTTCTTCCGCCGGACCCGGCTTGGCAAGGCGATGATCGCCGCCAGCGACAACCCCGAAGCGGCCCGGCTCATGGGGATCAACCTCTCCCGGATCCTGATGCTCAACTTCACCCTCGCCGCCGCCATCGCCGCCGTGGGGGGAATCCTGCTGACCCCCATCACCTCCACCAACTACGAGGTGGGGATCATGCTGGGGCTCAAGGGCTTCGCCGCCGCCATCGTCGGGGGGCTCTCCAACCCCTTCGGCGCCGTCGTCGGCGGACTGCTCCTGGGGATCATGGAGACCCTGGTCGCCGGCTACCTCTCCTCGGAATACAAGGACGCGGTCGCTTTCGTCATCATGCTGGCGATCCTCTTCTTCCGCCCCGGCGGAATCTTCAACACCTCCAAAGCGGAGCGGGTCTGAGATGGGCCTCCTGGCACGATGGAACCTCACCCTCCCCCTGGGGATCCTGGCCCTGATCCTCGCCCTGGTCCCCCTGGGGCTCGACAACGACTTCTACTACGAAGTGGTGGTCCTCGCCCTCTTCAACGCCATGATCGCCCTGGGGCTCAACCTCCTCATGGGCTACGCCGGGCAGATCAGCCTGGCCCACGGAGCCTTCGCCGGGCTGGGGGGCTACATCGCGGCGATCCTCACGGGACGCTACGGCCTGGCGCCGCTCTTTTCCATCTTCCTCTCCCTGCTCCTGATGGCGATCTTCGCCTGGATCCTCGCCCGGCCGATCCTCCGGCTGCGGGGCCACTACCTGGCCATGGCCACCCTCGGGGTGGGAATCATCATCGCCATCGTCCTCAACAACAAAGAGGAGCTCACCGGCGGCACCGACGGGATGAGCGTGGAGAGCTTCTCGGTGCTGGGCCACACCTTCACCGAGGCGTGGGAGTGGTACCTCCTCGCCTCCGTCCTCCTGCTCCTCCTGGTCTGGCTCGGCGAAAACCTCATCGCCTCCCCCCTGGGCCGGGTGCTGCGAAGCCTCCACGACAGCGAAAAGGCCCCCGCCAGCGTCGGGGTCGACGTGGCCCGCTACAAGAGCCTGGTCTTCGTCCTCTCGGTGGTCATCGCCGCCCTGGCCGGCAGCCTCTACGCCTTCTTCTCCGGCTTCATCTCCCCCCAGGAGGCGGGCTTCGACCACTCCATCGAGCTGGTGGTGATGGTGGTCCTGGGCGGCATGGGGCGCCTCTACGGCTCCCTCATCGGCGCCGCCATCCTCACCCTCCTCCCCCAGTTCCTCACCGCCTTCGAAGAGTACCAGACCCTGATCTACGGCGCCATCATCATCGTGGTGATGATCTGGATGCCGAGGGGGATCGTGGCGCTCTTCGATCCGATATTCAGGAAAAAATGATGGATTGGGGAAGAGTGCTACGTGCTCCGTGCTACGTGTTACGAAAGGTGAGGGCCGCCGGAGGCGACGACTTCAAAGAGGAACGTTCAGTGCGCAGCGTGCAGCGTGCAGCAGGTTTCGAATCCGCCTTCGGCGATATTCCCGAAAAGCAAGCGTTGCGAAGCAACGCCATCCGAAACTATTCACTATTCACTATTCACTATTCACTATTTTTCACGAGGAGCCTCCCATGCTCCAGGTAAAAAATCTCACCAAACGCTTCGGCGGCCTGACAGCGGTGGACGGGATCAGCTTCGAAGTCTCCACAGGCCACATCCACGCCGTCATCGGTCCCAACGGCGCGGGCAAGACCACCCTGGTCAACATGATCAGCGGGGTCTACCGCTGCGACGGGGGGAGCGTCTGGCTCGACGGGGCCGACATCACCGACATCCCCACCGACCGGCTCGTGGGGCGGGGGGTCTGCCGCACCTTCCAGCACCTGGAGGTCTGCGGCCACATGACGGTGCTGGAGAACGTCCTCCTGGGCTTCGACCGCTTCATGGACAAACGGCTGCTGCCGACCCTGCTGCGCTCCCGGAAGCTCCTGGAGGCGGAGCGCCGCTTCACCGAGCGGGCGATGCACCTCCTGGGGCTCATCGGCATCGAACGTTACGCCCACACCGAAGCCCGCCACCTCTCCTACGGCATCCTCAAAAAGATCGAGATCGTCCGGGCCCTGGCCACCAGCCCCGAGCTGATCCTCCTGGACGAACCGGTCGCCGGCCTCAACCCCAAGGAGACCGCCGAGGTGGCCGATCTGATCCGCACCGTCGTCGCCGACGAAGTGACGGTGCTCCTCATCGAACACGACATGCGGATGGTCATGGAGCTCTCCGACCGGATCACCGTCATGCACTTCGGCAAGAAACTGGCCGAAGGCACCCCCGAAGAGATCCGCAATGACCCGAAGGTGATCGAAGCCTATTTGGGGAAAGGGAGCGTGAAATGATGGAAGATGGAGGATGGAAGATGGAGGATGTCGGGGTCGCCTTCGGCGACCATTTTAATCAAAGGGCGTTGCGAAGCAACGCCATCCGAAACTTTTCACTCTTCACTTTTCACTTTTCACTCTCCGGCCCCCGGCCGGAGCCGCTTTTCACTCTTCACTTTTCACCATCTTCCAGGAGGAGCCTCCCATGCTCCGCGTAGAAAACCTCACCGTCCACTACGGCAAGATCGAAGCCCTGCGTTCCGTCGATCTGGAGATCCGGGAGGGGGAGTTTCTGGCCCTCATCGGAGCCAACGGGGCGGGCAAGAGCACCCTCCTCAAGACCCTCAGCGGCCTGATCCGGCCCCGGGAGGGAACGATCCGCTACCGGGGAGAGGAGATCGGGCGATGGGGATCGGACCGGCGGGTGCGGGAGGGGATCGCCCAGGTCCCCGAGGGGCGGGGGCTCTTCGGGATCCTCAGCGTGGAGGACAACCTCCTCCTGGGGGCCTACACCCGCCGGGACCGGGAGATCCGCCGGGACCTGGAGGCGGTCTACGAGCGCTTCCCCATCCTCTACGAGAAGCGCCGGGAGTACGCCGGGACCCTCAGCGGGGGCCAGCAGCAGATGGTGGCCGTCGGCCGCGCCCTCATGAGCCGCCCGAAGCTCATGCTCCTGGACGAGCCGGGAATGGGGCTGGCGCCGGTGATCGTGGAGGAGATCTTCGAGGTCCTGAACACCCTCGCGGCGGAGGGGACCACCCTCTTCCTCGTGGAGCAGAACGCCCACCTCGCCCTCACCCACTCCCAACGCGCCTACGTGCTCGAAAACGGCCGCATCGTCCGGCACGCCCCCTCAGCCGAACTGCTCAGAGACGATGCGGTACGGGAAGCCTACCTGGGCGGATAGGGAAAAGGGTTCATCCCGCCAAATAGAGGATGAAGAGATAGCGCCCGAACTTCGCCGCCGCCACGATGGCCAGAAACTTCCTCACGTCGTAATGCAGCGCTCCGGCGACGAGGGTCAGGGGATCGCCGATGACGGGGACCCAGCTCAGCAGCAGGCTCCAGCCTCCCCAGCGCCGGAAGAAGCGTTCGCTCCGGGCGTAGCGTTCGGGGGAGAGCTTCCCGTGCTCCAGGAGCCAGTCGGCCCCCTTGCGGCCGATCCACCAGTTGAGCAGGGAGCCCAGGGTGTTGCCGGTGCCGGCGGCCAGGAGCAGTCCGAAAGGGGAGAGCCCCTCTTGCAGGTAGTAGTAGAGGGTCGCTTCGCTGGAGACCGGGAGGATCGTCGCGGCGGCGAAGGCCAGGGCGAAGAGGATCAGGTAGCTCACGGCAGGGGCGTTTTCTCCAGGCAGCGGGCCCGCACCTTTACCCGGGCGTCGCTCAGGTCGAACTCCTCCCCCGGCTCCAGGCTCGCCAGGGGCCGACGGCGCCCCGCCACGGTCACCTCGCCCCACCCCTCCCGGCTCCGCGTGGCGGGATCGTGGAGCCGGTACTGCTCCTCCAGGCTCCGCAGCGCCTCCTCCCGGACCCCCAGGCGGCGGGTCACGCTCTCGCTCATCTGCCGCTCCAGGGGGGCGACGGCGGCGTCGAACTGGCTCAGGCGGTAGCGCATCACCTCCCCCAGGTCCCGCTCCAGCCGGGCGAAGCTCTCGGCGGCCCCCTGGAGCCGGTGGAGGATCGAAGCCCGGCGCAGCGCCTCTTCCTCCCGGCGCAGCCGCTCCTCCCCCCAGCGCAGGATCTCCGCCATCCGCCGCTCCATGCGCTCCTGCCGCTCGTCGAGCGTCCGCAGGATCTCGTTGGCGTCGGGGAGGATCATCTCCATGGCGGCGCTGGGGGTCGGCGCCCGCAGGTCGGCGACGAAGTCGGAGATAAGGGTGTCCACCTCGTGCCCCACGGCGCTCACGACAGGGGTCCGGGCGGCGTAGATCGCCTCGGCCACCGCCTCCTCGTTGAAGGCCCAGAGGTCCTCGGCGCTCCCCCCGCCCCGTCCCGTGACGATGATCTCCGCCCCCAGGGCGTCGGCGGTGCGGATCGCCGCGGCGATCGCCTCCGCCGCCCCCTCTCCCTGCACCGGTGTATCGACCAGGAGGAGCTCCGCCAGGGGCCAGCGGCGCCGGGCGACTTTGAGCATGTCCTGGAGGGCCGCCCCCCCGGCGGCGGTCACCAGGGCGATGTGCCGGGGCCAGCGGGGCAGGGGCTTCTTCCGCTCCCGGTCGAAGTACCCCTTGGCCTCCAGCCGTTTCTTGAGCTGCTCGAAGGCCACCGCCAGGGCCCCCCGGCCGTAGGGTTCGACGGCGACCGCCATGAGCTGGTACTCCCCCCGGGGGGTATAGACCCCGATGGAGCCATCGATCACCACATGCTCCCCCTTCTCCAGGCGGAATTTCAGCCGCGCCGCGTTGGAGCGCCACATCACGCAGCGCAGGGTGCTGCGCTCGTCCTTGACGGAGAAGTAGATATGCCCGCTGGAGTGGTAGGTGACCGACGCGATCTCCCCCTCCACCCGGATATGCATGAAGGTCGCTTCCAGGAGGGATTTGATCTTTTCGTTGAGGGAAGAAAC
>CAZGGT010000143.1:0-2893 GCA_964525335.1 uncultured Nitratifractor sp.
CTGGGCGACGCCGCGGCCATCGAGAAGGCCCAGAGCCTCTACGCCGAAACCCACAACGGCAGCACCTTCCTCCCCCTCCCCTACCACCGGGTGGTGGCGCTCTCCGCCGTCGTCGCCGACGAATTCGGCAACTTCCTCAAGGTGGGGGATTTCGGCAACGAACGGGAGGAGGAGGTGGAGATCATCCGCCACTTCTTCGAGTTCATCGAAGCGAAAAACCCCCGCCTCGTCTCTTTCAACGGCCGGGGCTTCGACATGCCGATGCTCCTGATCCGCGCCATGCGCTACAACCTCTCCTTCCCCGCCTGGTTCGACCAGAACAACCCCCAGCTCAACAAAACCAAGTGGGAGAACTACCGCCAGCGCTACGCCGAGGAGTTCCACACCGACCTCCTCGACACCCTGGGCAACTTCGGCGCCGCCCGCAACCTCAAGCTCGACCTCCTCTGCTCCATGGCAGGAATCCCGGGCAAATACGACGTCAGCGGCGACCAGGTCACCGATCTCTACTTCGCGGGCCAACTCGACAAGATCCGGGAGTACTGCCAGTCCGACGTCCTCAACACCTACTGGCTCTGGCTCAAATACGAGCTCCTCAAAGGGCGCCTCACCCGGGAGGACTACGCCCGCTTCCTGGAGAGCATGCGGGAGAAGATGCCCCGGGAACGGGGCTACTACGCCCCCTTCGCCGAAGCGATCGGAGCGGAGCTGGAGAGACTGGAGCTTCCCAGCGGGGAAATCTGAGAAAAAGCGGAAAGCGGAAGGCGGAAAGCTTAGAGCGGAAAACTGAGAGCGGAGAGCCTGCTGCTGATCCCGGCGGGTAAGATGGATCACACGGACCTTCTCCCGGAATCGGAGGGCTTTGCCCCCGCCACGGGGCAGCTTCGGATACAGTCACGGTTTGGCACTGGAGGGAAAGGTGGATAGCGGAAAGCTTTGAGCGAAGAGCTTAAAGCCAAGAGCCGAGAGCTGATTTCCCCCGACAGATTTTCTCCACTGCCACCAATGCCCAATGCCCAATGCCCAATGCCCAATGCCGAAAGCTGAGAGCGGAGAGCGGAGAGCAAAGAGCAAAGAGCTTAAAGCGGAGAGCCAGGAGCGACATAGTTGGTTTCCGGGGATCTTCGGGGCTGAGGCCTCCGATTCCGGGGAGACGATTTTACGCTTTTCCCAGGGCCTCTTCGATGGCCGGCAGCAGCCGCGTCCGGATCGCTTCCAGGGTCTCTTCAAAGGCTTCGTAAGGTTTCCCGTCGGGATCCTCGAAACCGACGTGCATCGTCCGAACTCCCCCCGGGAAGACCGGGCAGGCCTCCCGGGCGTTGTCGCAGACCGTCACCACCAGGTCGAAGGGCCCCTCCTCCATCACTTTGTCGATGCTCTTGGATCGATACCCCTCCCGCCAGAGGCCCGCGCGCTCCAGGACCCGGCGGGCGTTGGGGTTGACCCGTCCGGCGGGACGGCTTCCCGCGCTGCGGGCTTCGATCCCCCGGGAGGCCAACTCGGCGTTGACCAGGGCTTCGCCGATGATGGAACGGCAGCTGTTGCCGGTACAGAGAATCAAAACCTTGTTCACCCCCTCCTCCTAAAAACCGCAGATCGCCCGGCGCAGCAGCTTTCGGCTGCCGGCAACGGGAGCGAAACGCTCCGGAAAGGCTTTTCGATACTCCGCCGCCTCCTTCTCCAGGCGCTTTGCCAGCTCCCTGAGGGCCTCTCGGGAGGCTTTCTCCCCGATCTCCTCCGAGCGGGCCAGCCGCTCCAGGGTTTCGCTCTGGATCCTCCGGTCCTGGTGCTCCCCCAGGAGCGTCTGGAGTCCTTTGAGACGGCGCAGGAGCTCCTGCCGCTCCTCTTCTCTCAGGATGGAAGCACAGAACTCGATGAGATAGCGCAGCTTCTTCACACCGATCCGCAGCTCGTGGTAAGCCTCGGGGGGCGACTTTTTCCCCAGGCGCTTTCCCTCCCGACGCAGCTTTTTGAAGCGACGTTTCAGCCGCTCCTTCGCCGCCGGGATCACGGGTCCGTCCGCCACCGGAGCGAACCCCTCCGCCCCTTCCGTGGACGCGAATCGCTCCAGGACCTCCATCTCCTTACGAAAAGCCTTGGAGTCCAGCAACTCCACCAACGCTTCCCGCTGCCGGGCGATCTCCCGATCCAGATGCTCCGCCAGCCGGTCGATCGTCTTTCGCCCCCTGCGGGGCAGCATCTCCCGGTAGCGCTCCAGCTCCCGGCGATGCACCTGGGCATCCCGCAGGTCGTTGGTGGAGCGCATCAGCTCCCGGAGCCGCTCCCGGCGCTCCACCACCCACCCGGTCTCGAAAAGCCCGCCGAACTCCCCCAGCAGCACCCGCATCTTGCGCATCGCCACCCGCAGCTGATGAAGCCGCTCCGGCTCCTCCTCCCCCTCCCGGATCGCCTGGGCATTGGCCGCGACCGTCCGCAGCAGCGAAGCGAGGATGAGCTGCAGCGCGTGCCGTCCGCTCTCGTAGGGGCCGAAGCTCACTTTGACGGAAGCCTTGAGCCACTCTTGCCGTTCCTCAAGCCGATCCAGCAACTCCACCAACGCTTCCCGCTGCCGGGCGATCTCCCGATCCAGATGCTCCGCCAGCCGGTCGATCGTCTTTCGCTCTTTGCGGGGCAGCATCTCCCGGTAACGCTCCAGCTCCCGGCGATGCACCTGGAGATCCCGCAGGTCGTTGGTGGAACGCATCAGCTCCCGGAGCCGCTCCCGATGCTCCGCCACCCATCCGGCCTCGAAAAGCCCGCCGAACTCCCCCAGCAGCACCCGCATCTTGCGCATCGCCACCCGCAGCTGATGAAGCCGCTCCGGCTCCTCCTCCCCCTCCCGGATCGCCCGGGCATTGGCCGCGACCGTCCGCAGGAGCGAAGCGAGGATGAG
>CAZGGT010000144.1:0-7686 GCA_964525335.1 uncultured Nitratifractor sp.
TCGATATCCTGGCGGGTCTGGAGGCGTCCGATGAACCAGGTACCGATGTTGGAGAGTCCTTTGTAGTCCAGATCCACCGGATTCTGGGTGCTGAGGACCACGCCGATTCCGAAGGCCCTCGCCTGTTTGAGGAGGGTGAGCATCGGTTCCTTGGAGGGAGGATTTTTTACCGGGGGGAAGAAGCCGGCGATCTCGTCCATGTAGAACAGGGTCCGCAGCCGGGTCGATCCGCTCTGCATCCGCATCCAGGCGACATATTTGTTGAGCAGGAGCGTGACGAAAAACATTCGCTCTTCGTCGCTGAGATGGGCGATGGAGAAGATGGCGATTTTCGCCCTCCCCTCCCCGTCATACAGGAGGCGCTGGATATCGAGGCTCTCTCCCCCGAGCCAGTTGACGAAGGAGGGAGAGGCGATGATGGCGTTGAATCGGGTGGCGAATCCGAAGCGTTCCTTTTCGGGGTAGAAACTCTCAAGGGGAAGGACCCCGATCTTTTTGAAGGGCGGGGTGACGATTCGCCCCACGAGGGATTCGATGCTCAGCTCTTCCCCCGCGCTCCAGGCGTGGGAGATGATCTGGGCCAGGAGGATGTACTCCTTGGATTCCAGGGGATCCGCTTCGATCTCCAGGAGGGCGAGAAGGCCGCTGACGGTGCTCTTGAGATAGGCGGCGAGAAGGTCGGGATCTTCCAGGATCTCCGCCGGAGGGGCCTGGAGGGAGCTCATGAGGTCCACGGGAACCCCGGCGCGGCTGCCGGGCGTGTAAAGGGTCTTGGGGACCGCCTGGAAACGGGCGACCCGCTCGCTGTCCTGTCCCCAGCTCTCGATCCCTTTCTTCCAGGTTTCGGCGGTTTTGGCGGCGTACTCCATGGGATCGGCCCCTTTGGCCTCCGCTTCTTCTCTCACCCAGGGGAGGAAGCTCTCGGGACGGAACTGCGGATCGGTCAGAAGCAGGTTGCCCATGTCCCCTTTGGGGTCGATGACGATGGAGGGGATGTTGTCGATGGCCGCCTCCTCCAGCAGGCCGATCCCCAGGCCGGTCTTTCCGCTGCCGGTCATTCCGATGATGGCGGCGTGGGTGGTGAAGTTCTTGTTTTTGAGCAGGGTCAGAATCTCCGTGGGCTCCAGCGTCTCGGGATCGACATCCCGGCCCAGGTAGAAGAGTCCGGCTTTTTCGTAGATACTTTTGTTCGTGGTCATCATGGTTCTCCTTCGATCATCTTTGGGTACTCCGGTTGGTATCGGGTCTTCCGGGGGAGGCGCTTGCATTGGCGTCCGGGGGCTCTCCCCACCCTTCTACGAGGAAGGTGGAGGGATCGGAACCTTCGGCCTGCATAGCCACCAGGACCTTTCCCTCCCGATGATAGATGTCGAAAAGCTTCATCGGTCCCATGACCCGATCGATTTCCACTCTCGCGTCCGGACCCGGGGGGAGATAAAAACGACCTCCCTCCACGCGTACCAGGGATTTGTCCTTCCGAAGTACCAGCCAGCAGACCCGTGCGATGGGGAGGCCGTGGAGGGAATGGGTGGTATGATTGATGCAGAAACGATCGTATTCCCCCTTGACGAGGGAAAAATCCCCGTTGCTGGCAAGAAGGTCGTAATAGAGGGTCATGGCTCCCCGGTCGCGATCCAGGGCGCGGGTGAGATAGCGGTGAAGCTGCCGGTTGGAACTCCGCTGGATCTCCAGGCTCCGATAGAGGCCCAGGAGTACGAGAGAGATCAGGACGATCGAGATCAGAACCTCGACGAGGGTGAAGGCGTGTCGTCTCTTCATGCCTCAGCCGTCCATCAATCCGACACGCAGGGCCTCCTCGTAGCTGGTGACGCCCTGCTCCACCATCCGACGGAGGCGGTCGGAAATGGTCCGCATCCCCCGCTTTTTCATCCGGTCCCGGATTTCGTGGTCGTTGAGACCTTTGACGAGGAGCCGCTTCACCTCGTCGTCGATGACGAAAAGTTCGCCGACCGCCTGGCGCCCCCGGTAGCCGGTATAGTCGCATTCGGGGCAGCCGACGGCTTTGTAGTAGAGGGAAGAGGGATCGAGTCCGGATTCCCGGGCGTCCTCCTCTTCGATCCGGGCGGGTGCCTTGCAGTGGGGGCAGAGTTTGCGGGCGAGGCGCTGGGCCAGGACCCCCAGGAGCGTGGAGGAGAGGAGATAACTCTCGATTCCCATGTCGATCATCCGGGTCAGGGAGGAGGTGGCGTCGTTGGTATGGAGGGTCGAAAGCATCAGGTGCCCGGTCAGAGCCGCCTGGACGGCGATGTGGGCGGTCTCCCGGTCCCGGATCTCCCCGACCATGACGACGTCGGGATCCTGCCGGAGGATCGAGCGGAGCCCCGAAGCGAAGGTGAGTCCCACTTTTTCATTGACCTGGATCTGATTGATGTTGTCGGCGTTGTACTCCACCGGATCTTCGATGGTGATGATGTTTTTGTCGGGCGAGGTGATGTGCTGGAGAAAGGAGTGCAGGGTCGTTGATTTTCCCGAACCGGTGGGGCCGGTGACCAGGATCATCCCGTGGGAGTGGGTCAGGAGCCGATAGAACGAATGGGTGATCTCCTCGTCGAATCCCAGGTCTTCGAGGGAGGGGATGTGTTCGCTCTGCATCAGGATCCGCATGACCACCCGTTCTCCGTGATAGGTGGGCAGGATGGAGACCCGCACGTCCAGGGTTTTGCCCGAGATGCTCACCTGGGTCCGTCCATCCTGGGGAAGCCGCTTCTCCGAGATGTCGAGGTTGGAGATGACTTTGATCCGGTTGATGGCCAGGAGCGTGATCCGGCGATCGAGGTCGAGATGTTTTTTCAGGGCTCCGTCGATCCGCAGGCGCACCTCTCCCTTGCGTTCGTGGGATTCGATGTGGATATCGCTGGCCCCTTTCTTGATGGCCTGGAAAAAGAGGGAGTTGACCAGCTTGATGACCGGGGCGGAGGCCTCGCCGGAGAGCAGGTCCTGGGCATTCTGCAGAAATTCCAGGAGATCCGCTTCGGCTTCGATCAGCTCGTCGGAAGCGGTCTCCATCTGTTCGAATTCGCTGCCGGTGAGGAGTTCCAGAACTTTGGCCCGGAGGCGTTCATAGCTTTCGGGATCGGCGATATAGACGGGGAAGTCGAGGTGGAGGCGGGCCAGTTGGTTCAGCCCCTCCGCGAGATGTTCCGGATGGAGAATCGCCACGATCTTTCCCTCGTACATGGCGAAGAGGAGATGGTGTTTCATGGCGGCACGGTGGTCGATCTCTTCACTCCAGTAGGCTTCCAGATCGACCTGCTCCAGACGGGGGAGACGGAGGGTATCGCTCATGGTCAGGGCCTGCTGTCAAGAACGTTCAGTGGAGAGTTCGCCGTTCGGGAAGGACGGGGAGACCCGGAAGAAGGAGCTTCCGGAGAACGTCCCGCCGCGCTGCGCCTATCGTCGAGATTGCTGCCCGGTTCCCGGTCGTAGCCCACGTCTCCTTTTTTCAACTGATTCTTGATGAAGCGGGTATAGCGTTTCTGGACCGATTCGAGTTTGGTCAGAAACTTTCGCAGGCGGGTCAGATCGGAACTGTTGCGGACGATGTAGGGGGTGAGGTAGATGACCAGATCGACCTTGCGCTGGGCCTTGCCCTCATCCTGGAAGAGTTTGCCGATGAGGGGAAGATCGCCGAAAAAGGGAACTTTGTTGTTGGCGGTACCGGCCAGGTTTTTGATCAGGCCTCCCAGGATGACGGTCTGGCCGTTTCGGACGGTGGCGTTGGTGGTGATGGTCCGCTTGGTCGTGGTGGGTGTGGGGCTGTAATAACCGCTGCTGTCGTCCACATCCTCGATGATGGCGTCGACCTTGAGGGCGACCTTGTTGTTGCTGGAGAGGCGGGGTTTGACCTTGAGGGTCAGGCCGATATCCTCCCGGGTCCAGTTGTTGCGGACGAGATCGTCCTTGTTGTCGCCCGAGGAAGAACTGGTGAGAATGGAACGGGTCTCTCCCACGAAGAGCTCCGATTCCATGTTGTTGGTACAGAGGATCGAAGGTTCGCTCAGGACATGCGCGGCGCCGTCCTGCTGAAGCAGATCGATATTGACTCCGAGGGCGAAGAGCGATTTTACGTCTCCGAAAGAAAATCCGCCGCTGCCGTTGTCGTCGCTTCCGTAATGCATCAGTCCCAACAGTTTGTCGGAGATGCTCACCGCCTGTCCTCCCATATTCGCGGAGACGGAGATGAGGCCGTTGGAGGTGAGCCAGCCGCCGGTCAGCCCGTACTGCACGCCGATGGCCTGGGCGAGTTTGCTGTTGATCTCCACGATCCGGGCTTTGATGAAGACCTGGGGTTTCTCCACGTCGATGCGTCGGATCACCTGCATGATGTTGCGGTACTGCTCTCCGGTGGCGAGGACGATCAGGGCGTTGCGTTCCACATCGGCGACCACCATCGCCTTTTGGGGAGTCTTGGATCCTTTGGGACGTCTTCGGGAAGGCATGTTGTTCATCTGGGCGACCAGTTTGCCCAGGATCTTCTCCATATCTTCGACGTTGGAGTTTTTCAGGGGGATGACGTACATCCGCTGCTCGACGCTTTCGCCTTTGCGGTCCAGCTGATGGATATATTTGGCCATCTTCTCCACGTTGGTCTTGTTTCCGACCAGGATGATGGAGTTGCTGGTGTCGTCCTTGTAGACTCCGACCTTTTCACTGGGAATCGTCTGGGGAAAGAGCTGTTTGGACATGTTCAGAGCGTTGGAGTAGACATCCTTGACGGAGGCGTTTTTGAGCTTGATGACCATGGAGCCCTTGTGCCCGGCACTCTCGATGGCGTCGATCAGCTGTTTGATGGATCGGAGCGTTTTGGGATAGGCGGTGACGGAGAGAACGTTGTTTTCCTTGAAGGAGACCACCTTGGCGTTTCGGTGGAGCAGGGGGGTGATTTTGGCCCGGATCACGGCGGCGTTGGAGTTTTTCAGGGGGAAGAGCACCGTTTTCATGGTTTCCCCGTTGACGTTGTTTTCCGAGACCTGCAGACCCATTCCGGGAGCCTCAGACGCTTTGACCACCTCCATGAAATCCCCGTGGTCGATGAGGGCGTATCCCTTGCTGGCGAGGATGGAGTTGGCCAGGGAGAAGAGGGAGGATTTTTTGATGGGCTTGTTGGCGATGAAGTTGATTTTCCCCTTCAGATCTCCATTGATCAGGATGTTTTTTTCCGTGATCTTCCCGATCAGTTCGACGAACTGTTGGAGGCCCATGTTCCTGATATTGAGTTTGATGCCTGCGTCCGTGGTTCCCTGGGCCGGAAGCGCAAGGCTCAGGAGCAGAAGAACGATGATAGTCCTAGCGAATGTCATACTTCAATTCCACCTCTTTGTTGCCTCGTTTGATTCGGAGAGCCAAATGATCCGAATTTCGAATCTTCCGGACGCTCTTCAGAAGGATCGCGTTATTGTCGAGGGGCTCACCGTCGATGGCCGTCAGGAGGTCTCCCCGTCGGATGCCCATTTGATCGAACGGGCTGCCCCTCCGCACGAACCGTACTCGGAAGCCTTTGAGCTCTCCCCCCGCTTTTTCCGGAACGAGACCGATATCTTTCCATATTTTATCCATCTTTTGCAGATATGTGTTGAGGAGGGATCTGGGGACGATGGTCGTCGCCCCCAATGTACGGATTTTTGCCGAAGATTCCGATCGGGGTGTGCCCGGAGGGGGGGGAGAGACGGGGACGATGGCGGGAAGGTTGACGGCGGGTTCTTTCAGTCGAAGCCGATAGGCCTTTCCCCCCCGTTCGAGCGTGACCTCCTTGGTCCCGATCTGTTCCACCCGGTACCCGAATACCCGTTCTCCGATGCCTACGACCCGAAAGTTCTTCCCTTTACCGATGACGGCCAGAGGACGGGCTCCGTCCAGGTAGGTGGCCAACAGGAGGAGATCCCGGATGGAGCTTAGCGGTTTCCTGGGCCGTCGGGGCGGGGGAGTGGGCCGTGCCGCGTCCGATGCGAGACCGAGGGAGTAGTGGAGCGTGTATTCGCTGCGGGGAAGGGGACGCTGCTCCACCCCCTCCACCGGCAGCCAGAGAACCTCCGTCAAAAGCCAGAGAATTTTGACTCCCGCCAGGATCGCCACCGCCGCGATTCCGTACCGCAAAAGGGAGTCGAGTTTTTTAGAAGGTTCGTTCATAATACCACCCTTCCCGGTCCTTGTTCAGATAGGGGCGAAGCGCCTCGATGTTCCCCACACGGACCCAGCGGAGAAGAAGAGTCCGACGAAACGGGTCGAACCGTCCTTTGACCTCTCCGAAGGTTCCCACGGCATGGATCCGGACGGTTTCGGGATGCCAGAGCGCATAACGAACCGTCGCCTGTCGAACCGCAATCCCTGTCAGGGGTCCCAGATCTTCGGAGGGAGCGAAGTTTCTAATGACGACCCGGTTGGTGACGAGGTAGGATTCGACGCCGATGGCCCCGATGGTTCCCAGGGCGACGCCGTCGTAATAGAGCGTCGCATCGTCGAGTTCGAGACGCAGGGGGGTCTCATGGATCCGTTCGCCGGAGAGAATCACCCCCCGGGGTTCCATCCAATGTTCCAGCGCATAATAGAGCTCCGTTTTCGGGGCGAAAAGGAGCAGGGCGATCCCCAGAAGCAGGAGAGAAAAGACTCCCCGTTTTACCATTTGCATCTGCACTCCATGTCGTAGCGTTCTCCCTGCCGTCGGATCTCGAGGCTCTGAATACGGAGGGGAAGATTCCCCATCGCCCGAAGGAAGCGGTTGAGCGCGCGTCCTTCCATTCCGGAGAGTTGAACCCGGAGCTTGCCCCGTCCCTTCTCGAAACGTTTGATGGCGGCGGGAGGAAGGTTCCGCTTGAGTCGGTCGATCTTTTCGGAGAGTCCCCGACCGCCCCAGAGCTTTTTCAGCTGCTTGATCGTAGCGAGTTCCGTGAGGATCGTTCGACTTTCCTCCTTACGGATCCGGAGATGCTGTTCCTGAATGTGCCGATAGCTCCATCCCCCGAGGGCGATCGCCAGTGCGAGGAGCAGAAAGCCCAGCCGGGTGCTATGGCGGTTCATTGCCATCGCCCTTTGATCTGCAGGAGTCGCCCTTCGGCCCGGGCGGGCAGTCCGAGGGCATTTGCCTTCTTTTCCAGAGAGCTCAAACGTTTGGCCGATGTGTCGATGAGGGCCGTATAGCCCCGGCGGTCGATGGTCAGTCTGGAGATCTTGGACTCTTTGCCGATCAGGCGACCGATCTTCTCGAGGGTGCTTCGGATCGCTCTCTGCCGGCGGTCGATGGCGGAATACTTCCGGTGGATATTGCTTCGGGTGATCCGGCTGCCAAGCGCGGGGGTGCCTCCGATGGCGGTTTCGATCCGTTGATCGTATGTGCGGAGGGCCCGGTGGAGACGATACCCTTCCAGCCCCCATGCTCCGCCCAGGAGCACCAAGGCGAGGGCGATCCAGCTCAACTCTTTGCGTTCGAGCCAGCGGGCGGCGCCGGTCCCTTTGAGCGGAAATCCCGGAGAGGGGCGGGGCAGAGAGGAGAGCGGGGATGCTTCGCCGACGGGTTCGGAGAGGAGCGATCGGGGAACGACGGCCACCGTCCCGTCGAGATTGACGAGGGCCTCCTCCCCGTCGAGAGGGAGCGGCGCGTCCAGGCTTTCGACGAATTGCTGGGCGAAGTAGAGATTCTTCACATTTTCGGGTTTGCAGCCGTGCTCCCGG